>JAQTOJ010000154.1 GCA_028713395.1 Dehalococcoidales bacterium
ATGTATTTCGCCCAATAGGGGCTTTCCCCGGCGATAATGGCTTTTTTACCGTTGAGTTCAAATCTCTTCGCTGTCATATCAGTTCTTTCTCCAGTTCGATAGTCGGGGCGTAACCCGTGGTTGCCAGGCTGCCCGCCAGACCGCCGCCATCGGAAATAAAAGTGGCGCCGGTGATGTAGTTGGAAGCATCCGAGGCTAGGAACAATCCCAGCGAGCCGATGTCATCCGGCACGCCCTGGCTGCCTATCGGCACGAATAACTTCCGCGAGCTTTCACTGCGCATCGCCAGAATAGCCGCTTTTTGGGCGGCGGGTTGCAGGTCCACCGTATCCACAAAACCCGGTACCAGCGTGTTCACCTGCACGTTGAAGGGCGCCCAGCTTAATGCCAGGGCACGCGTCAAACCCAAAATACCGGCTTTGGCGGTGGGGTACATAATGCTGTTGCGCATGCCCCGGAAGCCCAGCCCCGCTCCGACGTTGATGATTTTACCGCTCTTGCGTTCGACGAAGTATTTTCCGATGGCGCGTGAGCAATAAAAAGCACTGGCGAGGTTGACATCGATACCCTCGTGCCATTGCGCATCGGTAATGTCCCAGATTTCCGCCGGTAATTCTTTGCGGACAATACCGGCGTTGTTGATGAGGATATCGACTCTGCCCATTTCCTTGAGGGCGGTGGCGATCAGCCGGTTGCACTGGGCGGAATCGGTGACATCGGTGGAAACCGCCAGTCCGCGCGTGCCGATTTTCTTTACTTCGGCGGCTACTTCTTCCAGCGGCGGCAGGCGGCGTGCTGCCACCACGATATCGCAGCCTTCTTCCGCCAGCGCGCGGGCCATAGCCCGTCCCAGACCAGTACCCCCGCCGGTGATGACGGCCACTTTACCCTGTAAGGTTTTATTCCCTGAAGTCATGTTTCCTCTCCTTGAAATAACTATGCAAGCTAAATGATAGCACAACGTGATATTGAGGGTGAAATTGGCGGAGCTATATATGTAAGCCGGAGATTTTCAAATCCCCCTTAATCCCCCTTTAGCTAAAGTGGGAGAGTCAGAGAAATCTGATATTTATTAAGTAATACTTCAAATCTATTCTCGTGGAAAATATTTCAATCATATCCCCGCTGGTGCCATGAGTCAAATAATGGTATTACCCTCCGAGTTATTGACAAATTCCCCGGTGATGTATATATTAGTTGTCATAATATTATGGGAGGAGAAAATGCAAACCTCATATATTCCAGAATCAATATCTGACAAATTACCTTCTATGGTTAAGATCGAACTATTTAAACTTCCTCCAGAGAAGCAAACATTATTTCTTGAAGAATATAAAAGAAAGAAAAAGAATACCGGTATATCTTACGTTTTATGGTTAGTGATTGGGTTACATTATATGTATCTAGGTAAAGTTGGATGGCAATTCTTTTACTGGTTTACTTTAGGCGGAATTGGTATTTGGGCATTTATCGATATATTCCGAATGCCGGGTATGGTTAATAATTATAATCGTGATGTTGCTGTAGATGTTTTTAGAGACTTAAAAATGCTCTCATCATAAATAAGTTTATTATTATTCAATATAGGTAGTACAAAGCCTAAATACTTAGCGCGTAATTGAGATAAATTTGCGCAGCATCTATCACCTGGCGGAAGGAGACGGATTCCTCCGGCGTGTGGGCTTCTTCCAGTCTGCCGGGTCCCAGTACAATAGGATCGACCCCCGCCGTCCAAAGTATGTTGCCATCGGAATGACTGCGGAAGTCCTGCGGTTCCCAATTGAGTGACATTCCCTGATAAACAGTTTGCAGTTTCTTGACCAGCGGTCTTTCATCCGAAATGCGGTAACCGGAATAGGTGTCCCAGAATTTCAACTCGGCGTTCATGCCGGGGATTTCTTTTTGTGATGTTTCCACCAGTTTCTCCAACTCCGTTTTAATCGCGCCGATGTGCGAGTTGGGTGGCAGGTGAATATCCAGGAACGCCTCGCAGGCATCCGGCACCACGAAACCGCCGGGAAAGCCGGATAATTCACGTAAATTATAGACCAGTCCATGTTTGTTATTGGCGGCATAATCCGTAAACCGTAGAAGTAATTTAAGCATAGTTTCAATGGCATTCTGCCCGTGTTCCGGCATCGATGAGTGGGCGCGTTTGCCCTGGGTACGCAGGATCACTTCCAGGTAGCTGTAATGCCCCAGGCAGGGCGCCAGATTGGTCGGTTCCCCGATCAGCGCCCAGGGGAAATTGTATTCTTTCATCAGCGCCCGCGCGCCGCTGTTGTCTTCCTCTTCCCCTACGATCAAGGCCAGTCCCACCGGTTTTTTTACCCCCGATTCGTGAAGTGCGATGAAGGCTTCCATCATGGCGGCGCAGCCGGCTTTCATATCCGCCGTGCCCAGGCCATAAATTGTCCCTTCTTCCTCGAAGTAGCCGAAATCTTCCAGGTCGTAAGCGCTGACCGTATCCACATGTCCGATAAAGCAGAGGTCGGCCTCAAAACCGTTTTCCGGGAAAATCATCAGGTTGTAGCGGTTTTCATCGACTTCCTGCCGCCTGACCGTTAACCCCAGGCGAGTTAGATTGCTTTCGATATACTCAACGACTTCTTCCTCTTTGCCGGATGGACTGTAGATATCCACCATCTCCTTGAGGAGCCGCTGGAGTCTTTCCTGGTTGATTTTGGGCTGTTTGGCTTGCGTCATTAAAACTTTCCCGGTAGTTTTTTGCCGGTTTTACGCCCGGCGTTTTTCTTTTCCCGTTTTTGCTGTTCCTGCTTTCGCTGGATGGTTTTGGTTAGCCAGACATGTTCGGCGCTGGTGGTGAAATCGAGCGAACTGAAAAAGCCGATTGCCTGCAGGTTTTCGGCATCGGTATCGGCGATAACCATGCGCACACCGTCCTCGATAAAGATGTCCTCCATCTTGTTGTAGAGGCGGTGTCCCAGGTTGGTGCGCTGGAAATCATCGGCCACGCCGATCCATGCCACATAGCCGTATTTCTTCCAGGCCGTGCCTTCTTTTTCAATGATGTTGGAAAGGATAAATCCCACGATTTTATCATTGCATTCCGCCACCAGGCAGTATTCCGGGTCGGAGGTAAAATAATCGGTTACTTCATAGGGGTCCCAGGTGCGGTAGAGAATCGGGAAATCCTCGCTGGTAAACAGCGCCTCGCCGAGGTGGTAGACCGCCGGCACATCGTCGATCTCCATCTCGCGGATTTCTACTTCGGGTTTACGTTTATCGGTTTCGTCCAGTGACATGATGCTCCTTGAAAAATACAACATGCATTAGGGTCTGTGAAATGGACTTTTTACTTGATCACGCCAACCAGCGTCAGGCCGCGCAGCATCATGTTGACGGCGATGGCTGCCAGCAGCAGGTTGAAAATCTGGGAAATGGCGCGCAGGCCTCCTTTACCCAGGAAACCGGCGATGCGGTTGCTGATGAGAAAGGCGACCCACGATATGATCAGGTTCAGCGCCAGCGCGATCAATATAATATACAACTGATAATTTTGGCTGACGAGCAATAGTAAAGTGGTGATGGTGGCGGGACCGACGACCAGCGGCGTGCCGATGGGCACGACCGCCATCATTTCTTCCTTTTCGGCGTCAAAGCTGCGGCCGCTGAGGATATAACGCAGGGAGAGAATTAACAAAATGATGCCCCCCGAAATGGTTAAAGCGCCCACGGGGATGCCCATGGCTTTGAGAATAAATTGCCCGAAGAACAGGAAAACCACGCCAACGGCGGTAGCCGTGGCAATACCGATATTGATCATGCGGGTGCGTTGTTGGTGGCTTAAGCCTTCGCTCAGGGTGATAATAATAGGGATGTTCCCCAGGGCGTCGATGACGATAAACAGCGGAATGAAGGTGAGCACCAGGTCTTTAAAAAACTGACTCATGTTAACTTCCCGGCGGGCTAAACCTGTTTATCTACCCGCTTGATATAAATTACCTCGTCATCGTTGGGGCCGTAGAATTCCGGGACACGGGCTATCTCGGTATATTTCAGGTCAACATAGAACTGTCTTGTCTTATTATAGTTGGGTTTAGAAGAGGTCTCAACTACCACCAGTCCGCCACCGAGGACTTTGATCCTCTTTTCCGTATCTTGCATCAATGCCCGCCCGATGCCTTTGCCCTGAAGGGAACGATCGACGGCGATCCAGTAAATATCCCAGGTATTTTGCGTCAAAGCGGTTTGCCCGTAACAAATATACCCGGCGATTTTATTATCAGTCTCCGCCACCATGATGTGGTAACCAGATTCGTGGGCGCTTTCTACATAGGCATCGATCAACTCTTCCGCCACCACCACCTCAAAAGGCAGGAATTCAGGGGTGTTCTGGAGAATGCGTATCACCGCCGGTTTGTCCTCCGGGCGCAGGGGACGGATGACTATTTGACTCATCATTTTGCTCCATCGCAAACTGAACAATTTTCCCGATAAATTCAGTATAACTCATTCCGGCGGCGGCGGATTGTCTGGCGGCGCCGGTGCCGGGAGAAATATCCGGGTTGGGATTGACTTCGATGACATGGATTTTACCATCAAAGTCCATGCGCATATCCACGCGGGCATAAGCCCGGCAGCCAAACAACCGGAATACTTTCAAAACAACGGTGGCTATCGTGCGCCGCTGCGTGGGCGTAATATTGGCGGGGCAAACCGCTTTGGTGGCGTGAAAATAAGGGCTGTCTTCATTCCATTTCGCGTCGTAGGTCAATACTTTCGGCAGATTATCGGGCAGATGAAATTCCATCTCCGAAATAGGCAGCACCACCGGGCGGCGGTTACCGAATCCGCTGGCATTGAATTCCCGCCCGTCCACGAATTCTTCCACCAGGGCATCCCCGCCATAAGCCGCGCTGATTTTTTCCACCTGTCTTTTCAGGGCGGCGAAGTCATTCACGACACTTTCTGCGGAAAGACCGTGAGAAGCATCCTCGGCTCTGGGTTTCACGATACACGGATAAATCAAACGGAATTCACCCATGGTGTTAGGATCGAGTACCTGAAAGTCAGGCGTGCGCACACCGGCTGATTTCAACAGGGCTTTGGCGCGGGCTTTATCCAGCGCCAGCATCAGCACCGAGCTGGGACACCCTGTGTAGGGTATTTTCAACTGGTCG
>JAQTOJ010000155.1 GCA_028713395.1 Dehalococcoidales bacterium
CCGAAATCTCATCCGCCAGTTCGAAAATTCCATTAATTTCGGCGTTGGAAAGGTCATCGATGGTCACCAGGTCATGATTTTTCAGCGACATTTTACTGCCCCCCTGCGAGCTTCATTCCGGGTTGAATCTGTGCAGGCTGGTTGATAATGGCAACTTCGTCCGCGCCATCGGTTTCCAAAAGGCGGACGGCAATTTCTTCATCATGGCCGCTGGGCACGTTTTTCCCCACATAATCTGCCCGGATGGGGAGTTCGCGGTGACCGCGGTCAATCAATACAACCAGTTGGATGGCTTTCGGGCGACCGAGATCGATGACGGCGTCCATAGCCGCGCGAATGCTACGTCCGGTGTAGAGGACATCGTCTACCACCAGCACTGTTTTACCCACTACACTAAAGGCTATTTCCGTGCGGTTGTTAAGCTTGTGGTGATCGTGGGCGGGAATATCGTCACGGTAGGGTGAAATATCCAGCGCGCCCACCGGAATGTCCACGCTGGCGAAGGTAGAGATGTAACCGGCAAGGCGCTTTGCCAGCGGCACACCGCGGGTGTGCATGCCGATAATAACCAGGGTTTCCAGCGATTTGTTGCGCTCGATGACTTCATGAGCAATCCGCGCCAGCGTGCGTTTGATGTCTTCCGGCGCCATAATGACTTTTTCGGCCATAAAAAAACCCCTCGCCGTGAAGAGCAAGAGGTTATCTGGTTGATCTGTCATGTATTCCCCTTGCCAGCCTCACAGGACCAGCTTAAAGGTCTCTGGATGTTATATTATCACGCCGTACAAAGGTTTGCAAGAGAAAGAGTAAGCTTTCAGCCATCTGCATTCAGCGATCGGTCTAGCCCAAGAAAAAAGAGAGAGGGAATAATCTCCCTCTCTCTTAATTATTAGTAAATTACCCTCTGGCTAGATTCAGACCGGCATCCACGCAGATGATCTGCCCGGTGACATATTTTGATAGATCGGAGACCAGGAACAGTACCAAATGCCCGCAGGGTTCCGGCGAAATGAGTTTGCCGCCCAGCAGCATTCTGGATTCCAGCATCTGGCGCATCTGGGGACGTTCTGTGAAATCACGCATCATCTCTGTCACAATACCGCCTGGGGCAATCGCGTTGACGCGTATATTATGCCGCGCCAAATCGACCGCCAGAGATTCCGTGAGCATATTGATGCCCCGCTTGGAAATGCTGTAAGGCGATCCGGCTGACCCGCCCCGATCGAATGATTGGATCGAAGACACGTTCACAATCGCGCCACGGTTATTTTTGATCATGACATCGCTGACCGCCCGCGTGCACACCATAATGCTGCGCAGGTTCGTATTCAGTATTTTTTCAAAATTCTCTTCATTGAAACGGCTTACCCAGGATTTAGCGGACGTCCATTCCGCCATATGTTCCTGCATTTCTTTTTGCCGCGCCTCGAATTTTTCCGGTTCGTGGGGGCCTTCCGGCAGGCCGATACCGGCATTGTTCACCAGGATATCGATGCGCCCGAAGGCTTCGGCGGTCTTCTTGACCATTTCATCCACCTGGGTACGATCGCGTACATCAGTCTTGAAACCAAGTGCTTTTCTGCCCATGGCTTTTATTTCCGCCACCACGGCGTCCAATTCACCTTTTTCCGTCACTAAATCGCTCACCACCACATCAGCGCCGGCGGCCGCCAGTACCAAAGCCGTGTCTTTGCCAATACCGCGCCGGGCTCCGGTTACCACCGCCACTTGCCCTTCCAGAGATATACCGGGAACTGTAACCATTTTTACTCCTTCCTCAATTTCACCGCTATGTCTAAAATAACGATTCTGCTATTTTCAAATGTATTACAACGGCGGGGACAGTGTCAATTTGGAATCCCGCGGCACATTACAACCGTTATACTTGTGGGTTTGCAACCCACCTTGTTAGAAAACCCACCTTTACCAAAACGCGTGGACAGTTTATAATAGTTTGAAATTGGAAACAACGGGGGAGGCGGACGCAGCATGGTTACAGTCTATATTACTTCTCTTTCTCATGGTGCCGGCAAAACGGCCGTTTGTGCCGGGCTCGGGGCTTTATTGATGAAATCCGGGAAAAACCCCGGTTATTTTAAGCCCGTAAACGGGAGTTCACCGGATACTGACGCCGCCTTTATGAAACAAACCCTTGGCTTAACTGATGCCGAAGTGTCCATATCGCCTGCGTTCTCCAGCCCGGAAATGTTGAAAACCGGTGTCAAAGCAGCCTTTGAAAAGATCGCCGCCGGCAAAGATGTGGTTTTAATCGAGACCTCGCGCGCCGCCTCAAGGGAGATTCTGCCGGGGAAAAGTATCCTCGTGGTTGCCCATAATGAAATCGATCAAATTCCGGCCGCCGGCGCTGCCGATGGGCTGATTATCAACAAGGTGCCTGTCTCACAATTACCGGCCGTCAAAGTCAAAGCGGAAACCATGAAAAAACTATACCCCGTTTTCGGAGTCATACCGGAAGACAAGATGCTGCTTACTTTCAGCCTGGATGAACTGGCGCGTCTCATCGACGGGCAATTTGCCAGCCTGCCGGAAATGAAAGATACCCTGATCCCGAATTTCATGCTGGGGGCTTTGACCGTGGATTCCGCGCTCCCCTATTTCAACCAGAGAGCCAATAAAGTAGCGGTATTAAGAGCCGAACGTTCCGATATGCAATTGGCCGCGCTGGCCACCGATACAAAAGCGCTGGTACTCTATGGCAACGCGACGGTGATCCCCATGGTCGCCCTGCGTGCCCGGGATAAAAAGGTGCCGGTCATTACGACCAAATTGGATATCTTGACCTTGACCGCGCGCTTGGAAGAGACCATCCTGAAAACCAAATTCAACCAGCCCGGTAAACTGGCGCGCATGGTAGAGTTGATGTCTCAGAATATCGATCTACCGGCAATGTACAAGATGCTGGGAATTAGCTAGCAAAAAAGCGCCTGTCGCTTGCCTCGCTTTCCCATCGCGCGTCCCGCTATTGTCGGTGCGTGGCAATCTCTTGCATTCCGTAGAGTTGAGACTATTACAAGACCACTTCGTCCTGGTGGTCTCGAACTGGAATATGCTTGTTGGTCGCTGTGATCCTTCCCAAAATGTTCTTGGCGGTCCAGGCATCCGTGACCAACGTCAGGTTTTTCTTATCGATCGGTGCTTGCGGGTAATTCCCGGTCAAGACACCGTACAGAGCGTCCACCTTTTGCTGCCCACCGGCGATCAGAATGATTTCACCGGACTTCTTGATCTTTTCCGGATGAACCGCTAAGAGAGAGTTGTTGGCCGCATCGATTATACTTCTCACTTCATCAGTGAGTTCGCTGTTTCCGGCTGGGTAGAGCCTCAAGACTATTTCCGCTACGCTATCCAGTTGTTGGGGATTCCGGCTTTGGTTTTCGATCAATCGGCGGACCGGTTCCGACATTTCTTTAAGCTGGAGAGCTGCCGCATCGCGGAAGTATTGATGTTGCGCATTCAACTGTCCCAATCCGATGATCGCCATATCCAAATTGAATTTAAAACCTTTGAAACTTTGCCGGTCATTTTTCGGCATGGAAATCGGACCGGTCATGTAGGAAATGTTACGACGCGGCGTTTTCAAGACAGCCGATAAGGCGAACACATTCTCATCGGCGTCAAAATCACGGCTGTGCGTGAATTCCCACATCCCTACATGCGCGCCGCCGCAGAGGGAAACCAGCCGGATATTTTCGTACCCGCTCACCCAGGAGGGTGTTTTTTTCACCTTTTCCGCCAATTTTTCAATTGCGAAACCCACACCGCGACCGGAGGATAACCCGATACTCATATTCTTGCGCAGATTATGCAGCATGAGTTCGGCCGCCACTTCACCCAGGCAACGGTGCAATTCATCACTCGCCTTGGACGCCTCAATATCCGGTTTTTCCGTTGACGGTGGTCTACAGGCTGACTCCACGCTGGTAATTTGCACTACCCTGGCGCGCCAGATACCGGTTTTCCTGGCCAACCTTTCTCCGAGTTCGTCGTCCTGAATGCTAATGTGGGCATTAGACTGACCGGCCAGTGTATCCTGTAGTTCAAAACGGTTGAGCGCCAGCCATGAGGCTAAACGCCGGTGAATCGTAGCCGGAGACACGTAATACTCGGCCCCCAATGCCCTGTAACTCATGTTTTTCAACAGACGTTTTCTGGCTATTTCCGGGGCGGCTTTCTCCAGATCTATTTTTTCCATCTTTGTCTTACCTCCGTGAGCACAAAACAACCCCGGATTCCCGTAAAAATCCGGTAACCTATTATACGATTTCCGCTAGTAAATATGATAAAAACATTGCAACCGGATTTCAATCACCTGATAGCTTGTTTCAGACGGCATCCTGTAAAAAGCATGGCGTTTATAGTCTGCCGGTTATATGCTGATCAAGGTTTTAAGGAGGCTATATGACACTAAGAATCATTGTGGGAGTAAATTGGGGCGATGAAGGCAAAGGGCGCTGCGTCGATTATTTTGCCCGCAACGCGGATTATGTGATCCGGTATCAGGGCGGCAACAATGCCGGTCATACCATTGAAAACGATTTCGGTAATTTCAAACTACACCTGGTGCCCTCCGGTATTTTTTACCCCGGGGTGATCAATCTCCTGGGACCGGGCACGGTGGTCAACCTGGAAGCTGCTGTGAAAGAAATGAACGATCTACGGGCTCGAGGGGTGAAAATCGACCAAGCTAACTACAAAATCTCCGATCGTGCCGTGATCACTTTCCCCTTTCACGTCCTGCAGGACGAATATGAAGAGTCCCGGCTGGCCGGGGACAAATTCGGCTCGACCAAACAGGGCATCGCCCCGGTTTATGGTGACAGGTACATGAAGTACGGGATTCCGGTAGGCGCGCTCATGTTCCCCCAATACCTGAAGAAAGAAATCGAACGTTGCCTGGATTTTAAGAATGCTATTTTTGAAAAGGTATACGGCAAACCTGCGGTGAACCCGGCGGCAATGTACGATTGGGCAACAAAATGGGGAGAAATCCTGAAACCGCATATTGTAGATACGTTCCGTCTCTTCAAAGAAGATGCCCTGACTAATCCGCATATCCTGCTTGAAGGGCA
>JAQTOJ010000156.1 GCA_028713395.1 Dehalococcoidales bacterium
CCCCCGATCAGGTCGGGGACAGGCTCCTTAAACTTAAGGGGAGAAAAGGAACGCACTGGAGCCCCGATCAAGTCCCATTCGTCTTCATACGGGATGAGATAGGGAGATGACTGCGAGATGCCTGATCTGCGCGGAGACAATAAACATTGAGAAAGTATGGCACTCAGCCTTTTTTTATTGTAAAATAGGTGCACAAACAAGAGGTAGCATGATTCATAAAGAAGGGAATTTCCCGGGGTTTCAGAAAACCAGAATTTATTTTCAGTACTGGCGGCCGGAAGCGGCTCCCTGCGCCGTTTTGATATTGATACATGGGTTGGGCGATCATAGCAGCCGTTTTGAGAATTTCGTGGATTATTTTACTTCCCGGAACTATGCGGTGGCAGCTATCGATTTGCGCGGTCACGGAAAATCCGGCGGTATTCCCGGTTACGTGGAAAAATTTGCCGATTACCTGGCGGATTTGAATATCTTTTTCGAACAGGTGAAGCGTGATTTCAAGGGGTCTGCGATATTTTTAGTCGGGCACAGTATCGGCGGCACCATCGCCACTTCCTTCGCGGTATCACACCAGGAAGAGATCGCAGGGTTGTTGGTCTCCTGCCCGGTATTGAAACCCGGCGACAGTATCACCCGCCGGCAAATCTTAATGGCGCGCTGGCTTTCGGCAATATTCCCCCGTCTGGGGATTGCCCCGCTTGAAGCAGCCGCCGTCAGCCGAACGCCGGAGGTGGTAGAAGCCTACATGCACGACCCGCTGGTTTATCACGGTAAAATTTCCGCTCGTCTGGGGACAGAACTGATCAACGCCATGGAGCGCGACTTGCCGATGTTCATTGACGAAATTATGCTGCCCGTGCTTATCATGTACGGCAGTGAAGATAAACTTTCAAACCCGGTTGGTTGCCAATACCTTTACGACGGCATTAGTTCGGACGATAAAACGCTGAAGGTTTACGAAGGTTTATACCACGAAATATTCAATGAACCGGAGCAGCAACAGGTGTTTGCGGATGTGGCAACATGGTTAGAGCAACGGGTTTGATAAATCTTATTATTACGGTATACGAATGAGCGTAAGACGCTGGTTTTTCTGGGGAGGGCTGTTTGCCGCGGTTCTGGCGCTGGGCTTAATGATCTTTTCATTAACCATGCACGGCGGCTGGGGACTCGTGCTGGTCAATGGCATCGCCCGGATCGCTTTTATTATCGTCGCTTTGCTAATGGTATTCGGCGTTTATCTTGTCTTGTTAGAAAACCGGCGGTTCGCGCGGTCGTCTGCATTACCGACCCCATTTCTTTCGGCATCCGTCAGAATTTTTACCTGCATCGCGCTGATGTTCAGTATCGGCGGCTTTTTTTATATCGGTGATTATCTGGATGATCTGCCGGATACCGCGCCGCAGTTATTGATGGCGGAAGGCAACCTGCCCGGCGGTGTCCCCAACATGGTGGTGACATTTCATACCAAGCTACCGACGACCAATAACCTCCGCTGGGGTGATGATAGCGCCTTGCTTGGCACAACTACGGAAGCTGCCCCGACGCAGACCCATGCCTTCGTTCTGGATGGGCTGCAACCGGAAAAAGTCTACTGGTATCGGGTGAACTACGGCACGGTCTATTCCTTCAGGACGCCGTCACTGGATAGTGCTTTGAAATTCGCGGTGGTCAGCGATGCCCATTTCGGGAAAAAATCCAGTCCGGTCGACCAGATGAACTCAATGCTCGGGAACATTGGCGACGCCCATAACAACTACGGGATGCTGTTTTCCCTGGGGGATCTGGTAGACCTGGGGTTCCGCAATGAGGATTGGCGGGAGGGTTTACAGGCTTTTGCCCAAGCGTCGGCTACGATTCCTTCAGTTTTTGTGATTGGAAATCACGATGGGCTTTTTACCGGGGTAAACAAATATAAAAATTATGATTATCCTGCGGGCATGCCGGTGACAAGCGGCACACAATTGTGGCACCGGATCGATAGCGGTAAAATACATTTCTTGATATTGGACGTGGAATGGAGCGCCGAGACAATTACCTCCGCGCAAAAAACCTGGCTAACGACGCAATTACAATCTATACCCCGGGAAGATTGGACGATTGTGATGTCCCATGGTTTTTACTATTCATCGGGGTATGTAACTGCCGGCTGGCAGTGGTATGACAACCCAGCCACGATCAACTCCCTGACCCCGCTCTTTGAACAGTATGGCGTGGACATGGTCTTCTCCGGTCATAATCACCAGATGGAAGTGTTGGAGAAAAACAAGGTGACCTATGTAATCTGCGGGACCTTCGGGGGGAGCATTGACCCGGAGCGCACTTACCTGTCACCGGCTACTAAATGGTATTCGGTGGCGGAGCACGCTTTTGTGTCCGTAGAAATTCAAGGGGACACCGCCAGTCTGGCATTCCAGAATGCAGAGGGAAATGTGCTTTACAGTTTTACCGTGAAGAATAAATAAAGAGGAAAGTGTCACAGGGATTTGTAAAATCCCTCAGGAACACGATGGATCCCAGATCAGGTCGGGGATGGGTATGATGACAGCGGGTTAAAGATTCTCTCCCGTATCAAGTCCCAATGCATCCGAATCTATGATTTCCCAAACCCCTCTGTATCTCCCCTTAAACTTAAGGGGGAGACAAAATACGCTGGATCCCAACTTTCGTTGGGATGACGTAAAAGTGGACAAGGGCAAGTTTCCCGCCCCACCCGGAGATTCTTCGGCGTCCTGTAGTGTTGGAGAAGGAAGCTCGGTCTTCTGAACTATGATTTATAAATACTATCCTGATCCCAGTCCCGATTTACATACGGGATGAACAGCAGACAAGCTGCTGAATGGGTGACACCGGCGCCGGGATGACATTGCGCTGTCAGATTACGGCTACATGAACAACCAAAACCGAGAGGGAACCGCTATTCCTCGTCCATCTTGCGCCGGGCGCCGATTTCCCGCAGTCTCATTTCCTGGGTGAGGATTTTCTTGCGTAAACGGATGTTCGACGGAGTCACTTCCACCAGTTCATCCCGGTTGATGAAGTCGAGGGATTGTTCCAGACTTAATTTCACCGCCGGAGTCAATTTGATGGCGATATCCGAAGTGGAGGAACGGATGTTGGTCTTTTTCTTTTCTTTAGTGACATTGACGGCGATATCCTGCGGTTTAGCGTTCAAACCCACGATCATGCCTTCATAGACCTGTGTCTGGGGTTCAATAAAGGTGGTGCCTCGTTCCTGGGCGTTATTCAAGCCGTAGGTGACCGCAATACCGGGTTCTGAAGCCACCAGCACACCCATGCGGCTGGAGGTGATATCACCGTGCCACGGCTCGTAACCGATGAAGGTGGTGTTAATGACACCCGCGCCCCGGGTGGCGGTGAGGAAGGCGCTGCGGAACCCGATCAAACCCTTGGTGGGAATCTTGTATTCCAGGCGGACATTGCCTTTACCGTCGTTGTGCATATCGGTCATGTTTGCCTGTCTTTTGCTCAGCATTTCCGAAAGCACGCCGATATAATCCGATTTAGTATCGATGGTCAAAGTTTCCATAGGTTCCATCAGTTTCCCGTCCACCATTTTGGTAATCGCTTCCGGTTTGGAGACTTCGAACTCATAACCTTCGCGCCGCATGGTCTCGATGAGGATAGCGAGATGTAATTCACCGCGTCCTTTCACTAACAACGTATCCGGGCTTTCGGTATCGGTCACTCTAAGACTCAGGTTTTTTTCCAGTTCGCGGTAAAGACGTTCTCTCAATTGACGGGTGGTGCTGAAACGGCCTTCTTTGCCGCCGAAAGGCGAGGTATTGACGCCAAAGGTCATTTCCACGGTGGGTTCACCAATTTCGATACGGGGTAAAGCTTCCGGCTGGTCCGGGCTGGCGATGGTGTCACCGATGCTGGCTTCATCCACGCCCGTGATGGCGACGATGTCACCGGCGGAGACTTCCTGGGTTTCGATGCGTTTTAATCCCAGATAGGTAAACAATTCCGCTACCTGCCACCTCTTGATACTGCCATCAGCGTAAATGGCGACTACGGCTTCGCGGGGGGTAATTTTGCCCCGCCAAATGCGGCCGATGGAAATTTTACCTTTATGGTTATCGTAATCCAGATTGGAAACCAGCATCTGGAAAGGACCTTCTTCAATCTGGGGCGGCGGCACGTTTTTGATTATGGCTTCAAAGAGCAGCCTCACATCAACGCCGGGATCTTTGGGGTCAGCCACCACCCAGCCGTTCTTGCCGCTGGCATAAAGCACCTGAAAATCAAGCTGGCTGGAGGTGGTTGCCAGCTCCAGGAAAAGGTCCTGGGTCATGTGTAAAACTTCCGCCACGCGGGCGTGGTCGCGATCGATTTTGTTGATGACGACGATGGGGGTCAAACCCTTTTTGAATGCCTGCCGCAGCACGAATTTGGTTTGCGGCATGGGGCCTTCCACCGCGTCCACCAGCAGCAGACAACCGTCCGCCATGTTGATGACACGTTCGACCTCACCGGAAAAATCGGCATGTCCGGGGGTATCGATGATATTGATCTTGATACCGTTGTACATGACCGCGGTGTTTTTCGCCATGATGGTGATGCCTTTTTCACGCTCGAGGTCGTTACTATCCATGATCAATTCGCCGACGTTCTGGTTTTCACGGAAGACGTGGCTCTGTTTCAGCAGGGCGTCGACGAGGGTGGTCTTGCCGTGATCAACGTGGGCGATGATGGCGATATTGCGGATGTCATTACGGTAATTCATGGTTTTTACTGTTCCTTATTCAAATACATAGTTTTATCTTAAAAAAACACACGGGCATAATAGGTCTGAGGGTGATTTGAGTGTGAGTAGCCGGGGATCAGACAATGCCTGAAGGGATAGTCAATGCAGGAAGACAGCGTGGCGGTGGAGGTAAGATCGATTCAATTGATAGAACATTTTGGTATGTTTTGTCCGTTTAGTTTCTCAGGCTCTAAATTTTATTATAACACGAATGGAGACTAATAGTGAATCGGCAGGCACCAACAAATGTAATCCATCATAATACTCAACGCCCCGCTTGAACTCCCTTAT
>JAQTOJ010000157.1 GCA_028713395.1 Dehalococcoidales bacterium
CTTCTCTACTAGATTTAAAACCATGAGTCGCTTTTGTTCCTTTTTATTCAACGTCACCTTTTCTTCCATGGTGACATTTTCCCTGAACAGTTAACCGGTGACAATATCCTAGAACATTAACACCTGATTTCACCCGGATGGCACGCGCCAGGCAATTATGTTAAAATTAAAAGGTTAGAAAGTACTTAGAGGTAAACAATGAAAACCGCCAAACCCCAAACCGAATTAAAAACATTCATCGAAAACGTCAACAAGAAAGATACCTTGAACGGCAATAAGGTCGTTTTCAATTTCGTAAAACGCAAACGTAAATAGGGTTATCTTCGGCGCAGGCTCAATATCATCACCCCCACCCCGATCAGCGCTAAGGCAACCACTACGCAGCCATTAAACCAGTGCCAGAAACCTAATGAGCTTGCCAGCACAATGACGCCAATAGCGATAAGAACGATCGCCAGTACGTTACGGCGCCGCGCAAATTGATTTTCATCTCCGGTTGATTTCGTCTCTTTGTTTTCAAAGATATCCCGGATATTTGTCCCCAGTTTTTCCGCCGTGTTTTTAACATCTTCCGTGTTTTCTTCAATGATGCCCTGTGGGGTTTTTCTGGTAGATTCATCCAGCGGCACCACGATCGCCATGATCAGATATGCCAGCAAACCGATTCCCCCGCAAAACACCCAGGAGCATGCGATCGGTCCGGCTGCGAGAGAGTTTATTTATTTTCACTACTTCCAAGGTTCCGTTTTGCTTCCGATTTCAGTTTGGCTTCAAGTAGTTTCTCTCCCACCGCTGCTGGTGAAACCCGGCCGGCGGACACAACCATCTTCAAACCTTCTTCAATCGTGAGTTTGGTACGAATTATCTGCGATTCATCAACAATCTGGAGCGAACCGGTGGTGGGATTCGGGGTGGCGGGGATAAAAACGTTTATCAGTTTTTTCCCCATCGGATCAACGTATTCGTTGGTAATGAATCCGATGACGTAGAGGTCTTTTCGCGGGTGTTCCACCATCACCACTTGCATGAAACCGGTTTTTTCCGGATCAGCGAAACTTTGGAAAACCTGTTTCAGCCCGACGTAAATGGTGCGGGAAATGGGGACTTTCGATAGTTGATCTTCGCCCCAACGAACCATGCGCTTACCGAAAACATTGGTGGCGATCAAACCTACAACCAATATCAGGATGATAATAACGCCGAACCCTACACCTATTACCTCGTGCCCGAAAACGCGCGTGGTGTACCCTCTGAGAAGGTTATCTATTTTTTCAAAAAGCCAGACAAGAATCCAGACTGTTACGCCGATGGGAACAATCACCACCAGCCCGGCGATGATTATTGATCTTAACTTTTTTAGAAAACGGAGGCGGTATTTCTTGACTTGGCCTGGCATAAAAGCGCTCCCTTTATTTATAGCATCATCTTAACAGTAAACAAAAAAGGGAGCAAGGGAGGTCTTTACGGTTGAAACGGGTGATTTTCGCGTTCAAAATCCGGCCGGTAGCTATCCGGGGCGTCCATATCCTGCACCCAGCCGTTATCTATTTCCAGGTTTGCCAGTAAAGCGGTCACACGTTCGTATTCTTCGGTGCTGATGCGGCGGTTGATTTCCGGAAACTGGTCTGCCAGATGGGTAGGATAATACTGTGCCATGATACTTACAAACACAGCCGGCGAAATTTCCCTTACGAGCCAACTTAGCGATGCCTCGGAGCCGGCCAGGTCGTTTGGCAAAATCAGGTGCCTGACAATCAACCCTCTGACAGCAGTATCGTTTTCATCTATCACCAGGTTTCCCACCTGCCGGTGCATTTCCTTAATAGCGGCGCGGACGGCTGGCACATAATTTTTTACACCGGAATACCGCAGGGCGATGGTATTATCCGCGTAGCGCAGATCGGGCAAATAGACATCAATAATTCCATCCAGCAACTTGAGAGTGTTCACGGAATCGTAGCCGCCGGTATTATAGACCAGCGGGATTTTAAGCCCGAGCGGGATGGCTTCGTAGACCGCCCTGACCATCTGCGGCACAAAATGAGAGGGAGAGACAAAATTGATATTGTGGCAATGTAATTCATCTTGCAGATGAATCAACTGTTTGGCCAGTGCCGCGACGGTCATTTCTTTCTGCTTCAGCGATTCCGGGTTCTGGCTGATCTGGCAATTCTGGCAGTAAACGCAGCGCATATTACAATTGCCGAAAAACACCGTCCCCGAGCCATGCACACCGGAAAGAGGTGGCTCCTCGCCATGGTGTTCGCAAACACGGGCGATAATGGGTAAAACCCCGGAATTACAGAAACCTACCTGCCCCTGCAAGCGATTCACGCGGCAGTTATGAGGGCAAAGATCACAGGCGGCGAGGCGTGCTTCTAGAGCTTTTACCCGTCGCCATAATTCGCCGGAGTTATAAAGAGCAAGATAATGGGGTTCCGTCACTATGACCTCGCAATTAATGAATGTGGGCTGTCATATTGTCTTTCTGAGGAATGAAAGACCAAAGAATCTCTTTGCCTATCAACTAACCGCAAGAGATACTTTCGTCCGGGTCTCATCTGGACTCAGTAAGACGAAGTACAAAAGTTGGGTCAGCTCTCTAATCTTTTAACGGCATCCTGAATCCGGTAGAGCGTGCGTTCTTTACCGAGCACATCCATCATCTGGAAAAGGGGCGGGGTGGCAGTTCGCCCGGTAATAGCCGTGCGCAAAGATCCAAACAATTGCCCGGCTTTCAAACCCAATTCTTCCGCCAACGCTCGTAACATTGGTTCCAGCGAAGCCGCATCGAAAGGCGTCTGTTTTGCCAGCCGTTCTCCGGCAATGGTTAAAGCCTGCCGGGTTTTTTCCACGTCCATCCCTTTACTGATCAGGTCGGTAGAGTTGTACTCGTAGACATCAACGAAAAAGTATTCCGTCAACGCGGCTGTTTCCTTCAGGGTGCGGGCGCGGTCCTGAACTAAAGCCAGCACACGCCCGGTATAAACCGGATTTATCGGTTTTTTCACGCTTTCCGGCAGCCATCTTTCAAGAAAAGGCATGGCTTTTTTTGCAAATTCTTCCGGCGTCAGTTTACGAATGTAGACTCCATTCAGCCACTCCAGTTTTTCGTGGTTGAAGACAGCCGAGGTTTTACTAACCCTCTCGATGGTAAAATACTTGATCAAGTCTTGCAGACTGAAAATCTCGGTCTTATCATCCAGCGACCAGCCCATCAACGCCAGGAAATTGATCATCGTTTCCGGTAGATACCCTTCTTCACGAAATTGCCCGATGGAAGTGGAGCCGTGACGCTTACCCAACTTGGCGCGATCTTTCCCCAGCATCATCGGTAAATGCGCGAACTGGGGCACTTCATACCCCAAAGCGTTATAAAGTAAAATATGGCAGGGACCGGAAGACATCCATTCCTCAGCCCGGATGACATGGGTGATTTGCATATCGTGGTCATCAACGACGTTAGCCAGGTGATAGGTGGGGAAACCGTCTGATTTCATCAACACCAGATCTTCCAGAGTATTGTGTTTAAAAGTCACATCCCCCCAAATCAGATCGTGGATCGTAGTCTGTCCATCCAGAGGAGTCTTAAAACGTATGACCGGAGTGATCCCCTCTTTTTCCTTTTCCGCACGTTCGGCGTCCGTCAGGTTGCGGCAGCGACGGTCATAACCGGGTGGCAGCTTGTTATTTGTCTGGAACTCGCGGAGTTGTTCTAGACGTTCCTGCGAACAATAACACTTATATGCGGCGCCGCAGTCCACCAGTTTTTGGGCGGCGACTTTATAGAGTGGCAGCCTTTCCGATTGGATGTAAGGACCGTGTTGCCCGCCGAGCCCCGGGCCTTCATCGCAGTCCAGTCCCAACCAGCGCAGGTCGTCCATAATCGCCTCAACGGCGCCTTCGACTTTACGTACATTATCCGTGTCCTCGATACGCAGGATAAACACGCCCTTCTGCTGGCGGGCATAAAGCCAGGCAAAAAGAGCCGTGTGGATACTGCCGATATGTAAAAAGCCGGTGGGGCTGGGGGCAAAACGGGTTCTCACTTGTGTCATAGGTATTCTCCGGAAAAGTAGTTTATATCAGGGGTTGGGGGAGGTGGATGCCACCGTTTCTTTGGACGGGAGGCGAATGACGTAGGTATTCGCCAGTTTATCGTACAAACCCTGTTTGCGTCCGTCGAAAGCGATCCAAATGAAACCGATAAACAAGAGCACCGCCGAAAGGATGTATCCGATAAAGCGCACAATGGCGCCGTTCCAGCCGATGTTCGAACCGTCCAGGTAAGTAATTTTGGTGCGCGTGAGCATTTTACCGGGAGTCTGACCGCGCCACGCCCAGAAACCGGCAAAATATGCCATGAAAATCAGGATGAAAACCACCCAGCGCCAGCCGACATGGGGCACGGCAGCGTTGATGGTGTCCGCCGCCTGATCGGTGCCGGAACTGGCCCAGGGTAAACCCACACCGATGTTCCAAAAGCCGGTCATGAGGTAGTTCAATGCCCATAAAATAATTCCATCTATAAGCGCCGCTCCCAGCCGCAGCCAGAAGCCGGCATAATCCACCGTATAGCTTTCTTTCATCAAGAGGCGCATACTGCCCTCCCCCATTGGCATTTCTGTCCCCAATTCTACCACATTATGTGAGACATTTCAGCGCTTGCGCCAAATCACCCGGTAAAGGAGAAACGAATTCCACCCATTTACCACTACCCGGCAGATGAAAGCTGATTTTATGCGCGTGCAGGAACTGCCGGGCAACTATGGGGGATTTCTTACCGTAAACGGCATCCCCCTCAACGGCATGTCCTATGGCAGCCAGATGCACGCGGATCTGATGGGTCCGGCCCGTCTCCGGCATGGCTTCCAGCAGCGTATGATCCCCCAGGTAGCGAAGTACCTTGTACTGAGTGCGGGCGTTTCTGCCTTGGTTTACAGTTGAAATAGCCATTTTCGTCCGGTCGATGGTGTCCCTTCCGATAGGGGCTTCGATAATCCCTTTTTCCGGGGATAATCTCCCCTTGACCAACGCCAGGTAGACCTTCTTCACGGTG
>JAQTOJ010000158.1 GCA_028713395.1 Dehalococcoidales bacterium
TTTCTGAGTACCGTCTTGATGTGTAATCGCCATATTATGCTCCGTTCCGGTTTTTTACTTTGCGTCTTAACTCTATGAAGATATGCGCCAGCAGACCGATGACGATAAATGGAATCAATATCCAGTAAAAACGTCTGATTAAAAACACCAGGATGGCCTGTTTCGGTGA
The DNA here is from genome assembly GCA_028713395.1 of Dehalococcoidales bacterium. Taxonomy (GTDB): domain Bacteria; phylum Chloroflexota; class Dehalococcoidia; order Dehalococcoidales; family Fen-1064; genus JAQTOJ01. The sequence continues at coordinate 170 of JAQTOJ010000158.1, forward strand.
AGGTTCATAGTGCGAAAGCCAGGCCGCCGGGAAATTGGTGGTGGCATCGGGGTGGCATTTCTGGCAAACATGCAGCAGGTTGGCTTTGATCACGGGTGAATCTGAAGCGGAAACGGATTCTATATTATGCACGCCGTGACAATCGGTGCAGACCGCCGTATCCACCCAGATATCCTTATTGCCTTTCGCCGCTAATGAAACAGTGGCGCCGTGGAAATCCTGCAGATAAGTCTTTACCACGCTGGTGGAGATGCCGTATTTTTCCATCAATTGGGCGTTGCCGTGACACTTGCTGCATATATCTACCGATTCAAAACGGAAAGCCGGGGTGCGGGGATCTTTGAAGCCGTGGGTGATATGGCAATCGGTGCAGACCGGCACGTCCAGATTATTATCCTGAATCAAGGCGGCGCCGTGCACACTCAACGCATACTGATTATATGCCGTCTGGTGGCAGGGCGCGCAGGTTTGGGATATGCGGGAACGCGGTTCGGCGGGTTTTTGCACATCGTGAAAGCCATGACAATCTACACAAACCGGCGCGTTCATGTCGCCGTTCGCCAGGACGGTATAATGCATGCCATCGAGCGTTTTTGTATAATTTTCAAAATGACACTGTTTACAGGCTTCATAGAGCGCCAGACTGTACTCGCGTCGGGTTACAGCATCCACTTTCGGATGCGGGTAGCCGGAAATCGTGCTGTGACAGTTGGTGCACAGTAGACCGGCGTGCGTCGAGGTCATCAATTTGGAGTTATCGACGTATAAAGACAACGTATCGCCATTGGCCAGTTCGAGGTGGAAATCATTGATTCCATGACAGGAAAGACAGGCGGCATTACCTTCAAGGCTCGCCGTCGGGGTTGCCGTAGCGTTCGCTTCGCTGATTACGAAATGAGAAGTGGCTTCAGAATTCGGTTGCGCCGGATCTTTTGAAGCCACGGTGGTATTGGGGAAAAGCAGCCCGCCTGCGGCGATTATGAGCGTTAGTAACAAACCCAGGCCTATGTGATGCCGTTGCCCGCTTGATAATTTCATGAGCCATCTCCCCGCGTGCTGCCGCATCATGGTTTACTCTCGACTTTTTTAGAGGGACGGGAGAAGACCCGTTTGATTTTAGTGCCAATGTAATACATCAACCCGATAATACCGGCGAGGGGAATAAATATGACGAGCGTCAACCCGCCAATCGGTCCGGTGATCAGCGATAACCAGATGGGCAACCGCACATACCGGCTCTCCGGTTCACCCGGCAAGGTAAATATTTTTTGCCCGTCTACGTTAATGTATTCCCACTTTCCGGGACTAAAATAAGTGCCTTTGGCGGGAGTGCTGCCGCCTGCATACCATTTCATTCTCCGTTCCTTACTCATAAAATTAATTAATAGTTACATTATTGGCCTCATTTATCAATGCGTATTTGCCCTGAAAAGTACCGTATTTTTTCTAAAATATGTGGTGTTTTTATAAAACGCCTGAAAACAAACTGGTGCTCCTCATATAAGAAGAAACGCGCTTTACAATTTTGCGTCTTCGGTTTACAATCCATATCAATTATGAGTTATGCCAATAGATTTAGCCGCATTATCGCGGCTATTGTGATTGTAGTGGTGCTGGGCACGTTCGGTTACGTGTTTATCGAAAAATGGTCATGGTTCGATGCCCTGTACATGACATTCATCACTATCAGTACCGTCGGCTTCAAGGAAGTGCACGACCTGAGCATGGGCGGCAAGATATTCACCATTTTTGTGATCGTCGGCGGCACCGGCACGATGTTGTATACCGCCACTACGCTGGTGCAATATGTGCTGGAAGGGCAACTGGGTAATCTGCTGGGGAGGCGACGCATGAACGACGAAATCAATCGATTGAGCAACCATATCATTTTGTGCGGTTACGGCAAAGTCGGGCAGGAAGTGGCGCGGGTTTTCCGTAATGAGGGCGTGAAATTTATAGTCATCGAAGCCAACCAGGAAAACGCCACGCGCGCCCGTGATGAAGGTTATCTCTGTATCCACGGCGATGCCACCAACGATGAAATATTGAAGCAAGCTCAGATAAGCCACGCCCGTGCCTTGATCACCGCCCTGGCGACGGATGCTGATAACCTTTTTGTCACCCTTTCCGCCAAGAGCTTGAAGCCGGATATATTTATCGTTTCCCGTGTTTATGGCGAAGAATCAGAAGCCAAATTAAAACGCGCCGGCGCGGATCGCACCATGTCTCCTTACCGCATCGGAGGCAGACGGCTGGCGATGCTGACTTTACGCCCGGTGGTCGTGGATTTTATCGATCGGGCGATGGGCACCCGCGAACACGAACTGACCCTCGAGGATATTGAAGTGGGAAAACAGTCCCCGGTCGCTGGTTTGACGATCAAAGTCTGGACGGATAAAAATCCGGGCATTCAGATACTGGCGGTGCGTAAGAAAGACAAAAACCTCATCGCCAACCCGGCGCCCGATACGCGTATCGAAATCGGAGACGAGTTGGTGGTCATCGGCACCCGGGCGCAGCTAAAAGATATCGAAGGCAGCGTTTAGCATCGTTTTGAACACTCGGATTATTGACTTATCTATCAATCGTTGTTAGAATTCAAGCCAAAGTCACTAAATAATGAAATTAATGAGGAGGCTGTTATGGCTGCCGTCGAGTATGTAAAACAAGGGAGAATTGCTATTATCACCATCAACCGTCCGGAGGCGATGAATGCCATCAATAATGATGTGCATCGTGAGTTCCGGGGGGCTTTGATCGATTTCAACAAAGACGATAATTTATGGGTCGCGATCTTGACTGGCGCGGGCGACCGCGCTTTTTGCGCCGGCGCCGATATTAAAGAGTTCAAACCCGGTCCGCTTGAGACCTCCCGTCCCGCTGGGGAATTTATTTCCGGTGACGCCGTGAAGAAACCTATTATCGCGGCCATTCATGGTTATTGCCTGGGCGGCGGCGAAGAGATCGCGCTGGAATGCGACCTGAGAATTGCCGCGGATGACTCCAAATTCGGGCAGCCGGAAGTGAATGTGGGTTATCTGGCTGCTGGCGGCGGCACGCAGCGCTTGCCCCGTTTTATTCCCAGGGCGGTGGCCATGGATATTCTCATGACGGGTAGGCTTCTCAATGCTGAGGAGGCTTTGCGCTGGGGGTTGGTGAGTCGTGTCGTGCCCCGTGAAAAACTGATGGAAGCCGCCATGGAAATGGCGAAAGCCATTGTGGCGAGGAGCCCGTTAAGCGAATCATGCACCAAGCGGGCAGTGCTGGAAGGGTTCAATCTTAATATGCCGGAAGCCATGCAGGTGGAGAAAAAATACGCCAATATCACCCGCGCTTCTGAGGACTTTGTGGAAGGTCCCAAAGCGTTTGTGGAAAAGCGTCCCCCGCAATGGAAAGGCAAATAGGGCGAAACCCGAAGCACGAAATACTAAAGGCGCAACAATATCGAATAATTGGTAAATAAAACCTACCGGATTTTTATGGATACCCACTTTCTTGGGGATGGAGTCATTGAATAGTCTGGGGGTGTTTCCATTCCCTTGAAAAAGGGAATCCACGTCGGAGTGTGCCACTTTAGTTTGTATGGGGCAATAAGCTTGTTTTTTGGCCTCTTGAGTCATTCACTCTAAAAAGGAAATAGCCTGTTCGATGAAACAAAATGACACCGGCTTAAAACGCGGGATCGTTCAACTCGCCGGGCACCGGGCGGAATGGCATGCCGTTTTCCTCACAGAAGCCGAGAAAATAAAAAGCTGTGTTGGGGATATCGCGCTCCAAATCGAACACGTCGGGAGTACATCTGTGCCCGGTCTGGCAGCTAAACCGATAATTGACATCGCAATTGGCGTGGAATCAAGCGGCGATATACTTCCTGTAGCGAAACGCTTAACGGATGCCGGTTATATCGATCGCGGCGATCAGGGTAAAGATGGCGGGTATCTGGTCGTGAAAGACGCCGCGCCTGGTGTCAGGATACTTCATATTCACATCGTAGAAAAGAAGGACATCCAGTGGTGGCATTACTTGTCATTTCGTGACATTCTTCGTGGCAACAAGAAAATCCGTCAGGAATACGCCCGCCTGAAAAAAGATCTCGCCCAAAAGTTCCCTGAAGACAGATATTCGTACACGTCCGGCAAAGCGGAATTCATTAGGCATACTTTATCAGGAACTCAAAAATCGCTCAACTCTGACCAGGACTGAGACACTTTATCAGGATTTCGATACTATAAATTACAATTTCTTGCTCAGTATTTTGGCCATGACGATGGGGATTTCCTGGGGGCTGTCAACCACGTAAGCTCCGGCGGAACGTAGCGCATTGACCTTGCTTTCAGCCGTGCCTCGGCCGCGTTCGATGATGGCGCTGGCATGGGAAAAGCGCATCCCGGAGGGCAAAGTCCGCCCGGCGATGTAGGCGACCAACGGCTTGGTGAAACGTCCTTCCTTGATCACCTCGGCGGCTTCTTCTTCCGCCACCGTGCCTATTTCTCCGAAAAGCACACAGGCTTTCGTCTCGGGGTCGGCTTCAAACAAAGGCAGGACTTCCGGGAAATTACAGCCGATGATCGGCTCGGTGCCCACGTGGACGGCGGTGGTGATCCCCAACCCATGTGAGGTCAAAGCCCAGACCACCGTGCTCGTTTGTCCCCCGCTGCGTGACATCACGCCCACCGGTCCGGGAATGAAGATTTCTTTGGCATAGGTCTTGTTGGCGCCCAGCCAGCCCACGGCGTCTTTATTCGTCGAAACCAGCCCCATACAGCCGGGACCTAAAACGCGGGTGCCTTTTTGCCTGGCTAGAGCCAGCATCTCCATCGTATCGTGCAGGGGTACGCGCTCGCCGGAAGCCACGATGAGCTTGATACCGGCT
>JAQTOJ010000159.1 GCA_028713395.1 Dehalococcoidales bacterium
GTATTCAGAATAAAGTATATCTTATGTTAAGGCTGGACGGCAAGGATAAACAGCGGTCAGCTTTCAGCCATCAGCGGTCAACATTTAGCAACCGGCTGCTGGAAATGCCAGCCGAGCACACCCCTGATAACAACTCAAAACAATCCCATGCAAAACTACAAGGGAAATATCTGTAAATGCTAACAGGCCACGGTAACAGGCAAAAGTTGTTTTTTGGATTCCCTCTTTCGAGGGAACGACAAGTGAAATGGGGGATTACTCGACGAGCAGCAATAAAGACATGAGGCCAATGCCGCCGACGATGGCAAAGAACTGGAGAATGGAGACGGAGAGGTTATCGGACTGGTCGTGGAGTTCGGGGATGAGATCGGAACCGGCGATATAGATAAAACCGCCAGCGGTGACCGCCAGCATGACCGATGAATAGTTGCCCAGCCTGGTCCCTATCAACAGCGAAATGCCTGCCCCGACCAAAGACGTCAAAGCCGTCAGGAAGTTGAACAACAGGGCTTTTTTAGTCGAAAAACCGGCGTGCACCAGTATGGAAAAATCCCCGATCTCCTGGGGAATTTCATGCAGCAGGACGGCGAGGGTGGTGGTAATGCCGAGGGGAATGTTGACCATGTAGCTCGCGCCGATGAGCATACCGTCAATGAGGTTGTGCACACCGTCCCCGACCAAATTGAGGGTAGCGACCGGATGCACGTGTTGTTCCGAGGTGGGCACGTGGCAGTGACGCCAGCGGATGAATTTTTCCAGCGCAAAGAAGAGCATGACACCGCCCATAATCAGCAGCGCGGTGGTGAGGGTATCACCCAGTTCCGCGTAAGCCTGCGGCACGAGATGAATGAAGGCATCGCCAATCAAGCCGCCGACAGCAAAACTCACTAAAAAGAGGAGCGCTTTTTGCAGTTTGGGACCCTGAAAGGAAAGAAAAATAACGCCGATCAGAGACACCAGGCTCACAATAAAGACGCTGAGAAACGCGTAGGCAGCTACCATGAACACACTCCAAGGAAATCAGCCGAAATTCAGGCTCGTGGAATCATTAAACTATAAATGAGAGGGAATTGCAATACTGGGAGGAGAAAGAAATTGACAGAGTGAAATAGCACAGAACATACAAGATACCTATTCAACCCGTGAGCCCTAGAGCCAAGAAGAAAAAAATTATTGTTTACAGTTGACAATAATCGGTGACTATTCAACGTTCATTGTCGGACTAAAAAGTAAGCGATTTATTGTTTTGATACATTTTATAATGTTTCCTTTCACATTTATCATCTTGATCTCCTCGTAGGTGATATCCATAAAAAGAGCTCCGATAAAAACGGGAGCGATTAGTGTTATTAATAAAACCTCAAAATGTACTGGGATCAATACCCATATAATAATAAACCCTGCAATAATACTTGACGATAAATACAGACGTATTTTTTGAATATTATCGATTTTCGAGAACAATATAACTAGTCCCATCCCGAGTATTAATCCAATTACTCCATTAATCAAATTTTGTTGTACGAAACTATTTGAGTAGATTATTGCAATAACAATCCCGATTGGGAAAAGCGTCAAATTAGCTACAATCTGTATTTTCCGATTATATCGTATGAACCAGTCATCCGTCTTCACTATCTTGAATTTTTGGAGAAATTGGCTATTTGCACGCCAATATGCGGAAAGAAAAACAAATGCAAAAACAATAGTCCAAGATACAACTAAAAATAACAGGGTGAAATCATAATGCGCCGCGGTCCACATTACAACCAATACCCCTAAGGCAGCCCTTTCACCATATCTGAGTGCGGTTAGAATAAGCTGACGAATTTGTTTCTTTTTGGCCCAATAATCATAGATATATTGACCAATGTAAGTGAATACGACTAAAAATAACAACCACCAAATTCTATAAGTAAAATAAAGACAGATTGTTATAAATAAAGTCAATATTGTTCTAAAAATAAACAGTCCCTTACCAAAGGTCTCCGCCTTATATTTGGCAAGATGGCGGAGTTTTTTATGAGGATGTTGTGAGTCTGATTCTATATCTCGTATATCGTTCCAGACATAAGTTGTCTGTTTTGCGAACAGTTCGAAACACAAAAACACCCCAATAATCGGAATAACATGTACTGTCTTTATAGGAACATTGAGGACTACAATCGTGAACACAAATGCTACTACGAATAGTGAACCCTTAATTACAAAATCGAGAGGCCGGGGTAACAAAGAATACCGCATATAACGGAATAGAATGACGATGGGGCTCTCCGTTACTACTTCGGAGTGTCGTTTTATCCAATATTCGTACTGTTTACGCCCTGATGTTTGAAGTTTAATAATACAATAAACCATCCCAGAAAACAGGATAGTTTCGAAAATAAAAAATAATGTTATTCTACCTATCGGGACTAGTGGAGTAATCATTTTTAACCCAGAATACCCTATCCACACTAAACAAAAGTGAATCGTAGCTGCAGACAAGAATATTAACAATAGTAACACTTGAAAAGATTTTAACCCGGTGCGGTGACTCCACAATCCTTTTGCTTGTGCATTTTCGTAGTTAAACATTCTTATACTCATCATCTGAGAAATAGTTTTTTCAAGATCCCGAATATAATAACTTCGAAATATCATTACGGTCATTACTTAGAATACAAGAGAATATGGGATCACAAACGCAGTCGAAAGCAACCAGTACACTGCTTCGTAAATTCCACTAATAGAAGGTGAAACTTGAGATTGGCTTGAGAATCCTTCGATAAACTTCGGGAGTATGTAAGCTACAATTCCTATGAACAACGCAACAGCCACACCAGTAATTTGCATCACCATACTATATGAATTACTATCCTGGTCTACCCTTTTTTGATATTCCTGAAATAGCTTATCAAGTATATTCGTATCCGGATCGTTGGATAGATTGGGTAAATTCGCGTCGTCCATAAATTAACTCCGTCGTGCCACATTGAGCAAAAAAGTTTTACATCACACCTCTTCTTGTTACTAGAGATATTTTTTAGGGGATGTACGCCCCACCATTGTACTGCAAGCCATGTTTCCTAATTCTTCTCACGTATCTAAGAACAGCTAGATTATATACCTCGTTTTGTAATAAAGCAACATATTAGATTAATGCATAGAATAGATGTACTCAAACAGATGTGACTTGTTTGCTAACCGCCGTCGCCCCCGGAAGTGCCGCTGCCAGTGGTGAACTGCCACTAGAAGGGGTGCGGACATCTGGTGGTATCGGTATTCATCGCGGATTACTGCCGCGTGAAGATGAATGACAGTCGCCGTAGGAACCGTTGGCTTTGGCCGCATCCGGTATACAAGGCCTGTTAAAATTCTAAGACAACCCGGGATGACACCATAGCGTGAGGATAATTCTGAAATCAGGCAAAAAGATAAAACGGTTTTATAAAAGAAAAAGGGAGCGGTAAAACTGGTATCCCTGGTCGGATTCGAACCGACGACCCGCTGCTTAGAAGACACTAAGCTGACAAGTCAAACATTTGTTCTAGTTTTACACTGAAGCGGATAGAATTTTCGCCATCCTCCTCAATAAGTCAATAGTTCAATTGTTCTATAATGGCATCAATTAGATTCTATGGCCGGTGGGATTGTTTGCGTCGATGATATTGGAACAGGCGGTTTAGATTTTTTACTGGCTTTCGATGGCAAACTGACCTTGATATTGCCCAGTTCGGATATCGCCGATTCATTTAGTAGACGTCGGACCGCGCCAACGATTTCTTCTGGAGTCACAGAGACATCGGTAGTTCTTTTCAATTCCCTACGAATCGACGAAATGGAATTTTCAGACAGAATTATTTTCAAGACGTTATGTGGGATCAGGACGCTACTCTTCAGCCAGAGCTGACCAAGTCCGCCTTTTTTCAGATTCTTATAGCCGATTATTTCAAACTTTCCAGCCAAATCCTGGAAGTCATCGGTCATAAGGTTCCACTGTTCGAGCAACGTTGTTTCTGGAGGCTTACCGAAGGTTATATGGAAGAGCTGCCAATGCTGACCGTTAGTCAGGATCACCCATTCGCAGCCGGCATTGATAGCGTATCCGGCTGCCTGCTTGATGTGCTTGGGTGCCAACTCCGTCGTAACTCGTTTTATTTCGATTAACGCCGCGGGGTGCTTAGTTTCTTCAAGGACAATCGCGAAATCACAATAATCAGTATCACCCGGATTCTCAACGGTATACTCGCGAGTAAGGTGCTTAAATTCATCATAACCCATTAAGAAGTGAAAGAGATGCTCTACTCTACGTCGAGTCTCAGCCTCATTGGCATCGATTTTAACGATACCATCAATGAGCTCGCGAGCTTCAGTTAGAGATTTCCGCGTGTTTTTGTCCATTATAGATTTCGACATTATCACAACCTCATTCATTCGTTCCTGTGGCTATCACTCACGACCATATTTAAGGTAAAATTTTTTTAGTGTTTTACGCCAGGCGGCTGAGAATAGACGATGCGGCGAAGATAGCTCAAAAAGACCCTGCAGCCGTTGCATCAGTTCTTTTTGAGCAAGGTCAGGACATTACCGTGAGCGTACAGAAGGGGAAAGCCCCGGTGTACGTCTCTGATAAAGATAAGACGAAAACGGGAGGCAAATAATGTGCGCTTATGATTACAGAAACGAGATTTCACAGCGGGAGTACTTTGATTATTATCCCGTGACCGGCGCTTTGGTTATCGATGCACAACAGTATTCTATCCAGGTCACGACCGCAGCGCAGAACACGGATAAAGAAGTGCTGAGTGTGACCTACGAACCCCACAGAAAGGGCGTTCTGAAAGAGGTGGAGTTCTCAATTCCCGTTTACCTGCAGGCTGTCGGAAACACCCCGAACGCCAAAATTACAGTTAAAGCCCGCGACAAGAGCGGTACCTGGGTCACTGTCATGGCATTGTCCAGCGCTATTGCCACGTCGACCACGGAAATTGTCAAGGTTGTTCAGGGTAGGTTCCCGCCGGAAGCCAACTTTGAC
>JAQTOJ010000160.1 GCA_028713395.1 Dehalococcoidales bacterium
AAAGGTATAAAAATTGCCTCCTGTTTGCACATCACCACCGAAACCGCCAACCTGGCTTTAGCGTTGAAAGCCGGCGGCGCGGACGCAATTTTCTGCGCCTCAAATCCGCTCTCGACCCAGGATGACGTGGCAGCCGCTCTGGTGGAATACGGCATCCCGACCAATGCCATCAAGGGCGAAGATGAAAAAACCTACTACAAGCACATTATCACCGCGCTCGATCATCAACCCAACGTTACCTGCGATGACGGCGCGGATATCGTCACTACCCTGCACACCAAACGTAAAGAGCTGCTGAAAAATATCATCGGCGGCACAGAAGAAACGACTACCGGCGTCATCCGTTTACGCAGCATGGCCAAAGCGAAAGCCCTGAAATACCCAATCATTGCCGTGAACGACGCCGAAACCAAATATCTTTTCGATAACCGCTACGGCACCGGCCAGAGCACCATGGACGGCATCACCCGCGCTACCAACATCCTCTGGTCGAGCAAGATCGTGGTGTTATGCGGTTATGGCTGGTGCGGCCACGGGTTCGGTCTCCGCGCCCGCGGCATGGGCGCCAGAGTGGTCGTTACCGAGGTGAAACCGGTGCGCGCCCTCGAAGCCGTCATGGACGGTTTTGAAGTTATGCCGATGGCGGAAGCCGCCAAAATAGGGGATGTATTCGTCACCATTACCGGTGATAAGAACGTCATCGATGAAGCTCATTTTAAAGTAATGAAAGACGGCGCCATTATGGCCAATTCCGGTCATTTCAACGTGGAAATCAACATTCCCGCGCTGGAGAGCATCTCCAAGAAAAAAGAGACCATTCGTCCGTTCGTGGAACAGTATTCTCTGAAGAACGGTAAAAAACTATTTCTGCTGGGTGAAGGCAGGCTGATCAACCTCGCCGCGGCGGAAGGACACCCGGCGGCGGTCATGGATATGAGTTTCGCCAACCAGGCGCTGTGCATGGAATACATCGTCAAGAACAACGGCAAGCTGCCGGCAAAAGTATACAGCGTGCCGGACGAAATCGATAAAAATGTCGCCCTGTTGAAATTAGAATCGATGGGGATTAAAATAGATACCTTGACGCCGGAACAACAGGAGTACCTGAATAGCTGGCAGGAAGGCACTTAACAGGAGCTGGCTCTGTTCACCCTCCCCTTTGTCCCCTCCCATCGAGGGAGAGGAAAGAATAATGATAAAGGAGAACAACTAAATGTCCAATTGTTTTGCCGATTCCGATAAATATTTACTGACCTCTGAATCCGTGACCGAGGGGCACCCGGATAAAGTTTGCGACCAGATCTCCGATGGTATTCTGGACGCAATTATGGCGCAGGACCCGATGGGTAGAGTCGCCTGCGAAACCGCTGTGACCACCGGGCTGGTGGTGGTGTTAGGTGAAGTGACGACCAAGTGCTACGTAGATGTTCCCAAAGTGGTGCGCGAGGTGATTAAGGATATCGGATATACGGAACCGGGCTATAACTTCGATTTTCATTCCTGCGGCGTGATTTCCGGTATTAAAGAACAATCTCCCGATATTTCTCAAGGCGTCAGCGCTTCCATAGAAACCCGCGGCAAGAAGAAAGCCGATGAGATGGAAAAAGAAGGCGCCGGCGACCAGGGCATGATGTTCGGGTACGCCTGCAACGAGACCAAGGAACTGATGCCTTTACCCATCGCTTTAGCCCACAAACTTTGCTTCCGGCTGGCGGAAGTACGCAAGAAGAAAATTATTCCCTATCTGAGACCCGATGGCAAATCACAAGTCACAGTAGAATACAGTAAGGGTAAGGCAAAACGTATTACCAGCGTGGTCATTGCTGCCCAGCATGACGACAACGTGACCAATGAACAAATCAAAAAAGACATTGTTGAAAAAGTCATCAAGAATGTCATTCCGGCCAAACTGCTGGATAAAGATACCGAGTATTATGTGAACGGCACCGGCAGATTCGTGATCGGCGGCCCGGCTTCGGATACCGGTTTTACCGGGCGCAAGATTCTGGTGGACACCTACGGCGGCATCGCCCGGCACGGCGGCGGCGCTTTCTCCGGCAAAGACCCCACCAAAGTTGACCGTTCGGCGGCTTATATGGGGCGGTACATCGCCAAAAACCTGGTGGCGGCAGGTTTGGCGGAGAGAGTGGAAATACAGGTGGCATACGTCATCGGTAAAGCTCACCCGCTCTCCGTTTCCGTTGAGACTTTTGATACGAATAAAATTCCCAACGACAAGATACTCGACTTGGTCTTGAAGAACTTCGACCTGCGCCCGGCGGCCATTATCAAATACTTCAATCTGAGAAGACCTATCTACCGCCAGACGGCGGCTTACGGTCATTTTGGGCGGACGGATATCGACCTGCCGTGGGAAAAGACTGATATGGCAGAAACACTCAAGAAAGCTGGGTTCGGGAAAAAATAGCTTTGTCACTCTTTGTCCGCCGCGAGCGGACAAATGAAGCTGGCTTAAGTTAACACCTAAAAAAAAGGGGGGCGAAATGCCCCCCTTTTTTACAACATCCCCTAAAACAGTATGCTATAGTATAAATTATCTATTATGAGCAATCTATCGGGTATCAAAATCATCTCCCTCGACCTTTTCCGTACGCTGGTGACAGTGGACGACAGCTACGAGTGGGTGTGGCGGCAGTTTCTCGGAGCAAACTATACCAATGAAAAAGCCCGACGTTATTGGGACCGGGCCGGAGAGATTATATCGGCCAATATCAATGCTGTTGAAGTCCGTGGCGAATTTAAAAACGTCTTCCAGATATTCGAGGATACTTACACTGCCCTATTCGATGAAATCCATCTGGATTATGCCCCTCATATAGCCGCCGGGGTACTTTCCCAGGGACATAAGAACCAAAGAGTCTACGAAGACGTCGCGCCGTTTTTTAATCGATTACAGAACAAATTTGAAGTCTGCCTTTCCACGGATGCAGATTGTGATCTTGTACAAGGATATAAAGACATCTACCCTTTCGGTCAATTGTTTATTTCCGAAGAGATCAAGTCTTACAAGTCCGGGGCAAAATTCTTTGAACACGTTCTCGATCATTACAAGGTGCCGCCCCAACAAATATTACATATCGGGGATTCCCACCGTGATATCATTCAACCAAAGAAGTTGGGTATAAAAACCTGCTGGATCAACCGGGATAACCAGATATGGCGTCACGATGTGAAACCGGACTTCGAGGTTAAATCGCTGCTTGAAATCGCAGATTTATTAGGGTAACCTAAGTATCTGAGATTTAACAGCAACCCGCCCCTACAATCGTCATTGTTTAGAGAGACAGGAGCAATCATGAATAATCCGATCAAATTTGGCACCGACGGCTGGCGAGCGGTTATTGCCGGGGACTTTACGTTCGATAATGTGCGTTTATGCGCGCAGGGCGTGGCGGACTACCTGAAAAATACCGGTTTGGCAAGCCGGGGTGTGATGATTGGCTACGACCACCGTTTTGCTTCGGAGGATTTTGCGGCGGCGACCGCGGAAGTGCTGGCCGGTAACGGGATTCATGTCTATCTGTCTCCTAAAGCTATCCCCACCCCCATGGTTTGTTTTGGCGTCCTGTTAAAGCAAACCGGCGGCGGTGTGGTCATTACGGCCAGCCATAATCCTGCCCGGTGGAACGGTTTTAAATACCGTGAAGCCAACGGCGCGAGTGTCTCTACCGAAACCGCCAACGATCTGGAGACATTTATTACCAAAGCTGCGGAGACGGAAAAAATAAGGCAACAATCTTTGGCTAATGCCCTGGATAAACAACTAATAGAATACCTCGACCTGGTACCGCCTTATGTCGAACGTATTAATCGGCTTGTCGACCTGAAAGCCCTGAATAATGCGGGGTTGAAAATTGCTGTAGATTCGATGTACGGGGTAGGCGCCGGTTACTTTAAAATGCTGCTGGGAGACGGAAACAACAAGATCACCGAGATCAACGGCGAACGCAACCCGGCTTTTCCGGGCATCAATCCGGAACCTATCGCCAAAAACCTGATAAATCTGACGGCTTTGGTCAAAAAGCAAAAAGCAAACATCGGGCTGGCCACCGATGGCGATGCCGACCGAGTAGGTATCATGGATGAGCACGGCTGCTTTTTAACGCAATTGCAAACCTTTGCGCTATTAGCTTTGTACCTGCTGGAAATCAGGCGTGAACGCGGGGCAATTGTGAAAACTGTCACATCCACGGGCATGCTGGACCGACTGGGTGAATTGTATAAAGTGCCGGTGATCGAAACACAGGTAGGTTTTAAGTATGTCGCGCCATATATGATCGAGCAGAACGCCTTGATCGGCGGTGAGGAGAGCGGCGGTTACGGCTTTCGCGGCCATGTGCCGGAAAGAGACGCCATTCCCGCCGGTCTGTTCATGCTGGACTTTATGCTAAAAACCGGTAAAACACCTTCCCAGCTTTTGAGTTATCTCTATAGCAAGGTGGGGGAGCATTATTACGACCGCAGCGATTTGAAATTCCCGGCGGAGAAACGTGGGGAAATCATCAAACATATCGAGCATGCAAAATTAGGCGAGATCAACGGCGTTAAGGTAACCAAAACGGATACCGTAGATGGCTTCCGCTATATATTGGCGGACAACTCCTGGTTATTGATCCGTTTCTCCGGTACCGAACCGGTATTAAGAGTCTATGCCGAAGCCGATGACATGGAAAAAGTGAAACGGATTTTAATAGCCGGTAGGGAACTCACGGGAGTGTAAATTCGACTATCCTCAATACCCTGTAATAATCCAAAGGGAAGCGAATGCCCCAGATTGACAGGGAAATGTCTGAGATTGCCACGTCCTTTGAGTCTTCGCAAAGACGAGAGAGCACTCTTGCCACCCTCCCTTGTACAGTCCAGACATAGGTAACATTTATGTCCAGACACATAGGTTACACATTTAGCACCGAGTAATCCTCAAGGTTCTCTCATCTAGCATCCCTACCGGATAGAAACTGAAATAGATTCTCCATGT
>JAQTOJ010000161.1 GCA_028713395.1 Dehalococcoidales bacterium
CTTTGTCTACGAAGACCTGATCCATATTGGCCAGAAATTGATCACGCCATTTGTAATACAGGTTTTGGTTGATTTGATGCTCCTGGCAGATCTCGGCAATCGGTTTTCCTTTCAGACCTTGTAATACGACCATTGCTTTGGTTTTGGCATCCCACTTTCTTTTTATCATGGCTGTTTTTCTCCTGATTACCAGCCATTTTACTCTCTTTATTTACGGCTTGTCCTACAAGGGTGCAGTATAAAACCCACCAATATGGTCATCTCCGTCCCTTCAGCAGCTCGCTACTGTTTACCCACTTTTTTCCCCATCCCCGTGAAAACGGGGATCCAGCGTCCTCATTCCCATTTTTTGATTTCCATTTGCGTGTATAGTAAATCCAATGTAGCTCGTAGGGTGGGTGAAACTAAGGAGTCAGCAGTTTGCTGCTGTTTACCCACCAATATTGTCATCCTGAACTTGATTCAGGATCCAGCGTCTCTACTCACCTTTCTTTCCCATCCCCTGTCTGAGCACGGGCTCCTGGCGCCCTTCCCTCAATCGTCCTTGCGAGAAGTCCCGATAAAGTCGGGACGACGCGGCAATCTAAAACCGCATGCTATTCATCCCCGTATTAAGCAAAACACTCCGGTTCCTGTCCTTCAGTAACCATCTACCCGCTCCCCCCCCACCTGATCGGGGATCCACAGTTTGGATTTCATGCTTTGATCTTGTTTAGTACTTAGATATTAGTAATTATTATTTGTTTGTTCTTTGGTGCTTGTTTATTGGTCTTTCGCTCAACTCGCGTCAAAATTCCCTTGCCCCATTTTCTCTCTCTGCCCTACAATAATCTCATGCTGGTGGGTAGACTCGCGGCATTCTTTCAGGTGGCGTTCGTTCGTCCCAAATTACCTTCGTTTCTTTTTTCAATCCCAATTCGAATGCCGCGCCTTGTTTGTGCCGACTTTACGCTCACCCCCACCGTCTCCAGCCCACCTTCGTTTTCACAAAACGAATATCGTTGTTCAAAAATTCGGATTTTGTGCTTGGGAATCAGGTTTTCGAGTTTAAATTATCTTACAAAACGAATCACGTGTACCTTACCAATTGAATACCGGTTTTCTCCCCAATTTACGCACGAAAATAGCTCAATCAACAAAATCGGCTTCCAAAACCAAAACGAATGCCTTTTTAAGGCTTGTCTATTCTTGCTTGAAATTTGTTTAGGATTTCGGATTTAGGTAGTAGGATTTGTCGAGTGTTGGAGGCGACGAGCGGATTCGGACCGCTGAATGGGAGTTTTGCAGACTCCTGCCTTACCACTTGGCTACGTCGCCGTTTTTGAATGCGCCTTAACTATTGTAGCTAAAAAGAGCGTTACGTGCAACCGCTGTCTTCTCGTCTCAGTCTGGTGTTTACAGTGATTTGCGGGTGATGACGCGGCGGGTCGCCTGCTCTATTTCTTTTGCGGTGAGGCCGTATTTTTCCAGCAGCTCCAGCGGTTTACCGGACTGCCCGTAAACATCTTTGACCCCCACGAACTGCATCGGCGTGGGCACCGTTTTCGCCAGCACTTCCGCCACCGCGCTCCCCAGACCACCGTGTTCCAGGTGCTCTTCCACCGTAACGATGGCGCCGGTCTCCCGGGCCGCCTGCACTATCGCCTGCGCGTCAATCGGTTTGAGGGTCGCCATATTCAACACGCGGCAATCGATGCCGTCCAGTTTCATCTTATCGGCGGCTTCCAGTGCGGTCGCCACCATCAAGCCCATCGCGATAATCGTCGCCTGTTTGCCCTGTCTCAATAAAGCCGCTTTGCCCAGTTGGAATTTATAGCTCTCGTCGTTGACCAACGGCCATTCCATGCGCGATAAACGAATGTAAAACGGCCCCTTCGTCGCGGCGGCGGTTTTAATGACCTGCGCCGTTTCAATGGCATCCGCCGGCACGATCACCGTCATCCCCGGCATCGAAGTGACCAGACTCAAATCCTCGATCGCCTGGTGAGACCCGCCGTCCTCACCCACGGTCAAACCGCCGTGCGTTGTGACGATTTTCACGTTATGGTGGGATTGCGCAATCGAAACTCGTATCTGGTCGAAACACCGCCCGGGCGCGAACACCGCGAAGGTGCTGGCGAAGGGAATTTTACCGCAGCAGGCCAGTCCGGCCGCCACGCCCATCATATTCTGTTCGGAAATACCGCACTCGAAAAATCTCTCCGGGAATTCCTTGGCGAAAAAGAGCGTCATCGTGGACTTGGAAAGATCGGCATCCAGCGCTACGATATCCGGGTTGGTTTTACCCAACTCAAGTAAGGTCTTGCCGTAGGCTTCCCGTAGAGATGCTTTACCCGCCATTACACTAATTCCTTCAGGGCGATTTCCAATTGCGCGGCGTTCGGGGCTTTGCCGTGGAAATCCACATTATTTTCCATGAAGCTCACACCCTTGCCCTTGATGGTCTTGGCGATGATCGCCACCGGTTGCCGTTTCACCGTGCGGGCGTGTTCAAAAGCGTCGATAAGCTGGTTGAAATCATGCCCGTCGATATCTATTGTATGCCAGCCGAAAGCCCGGAACTTGTCGCTCAGGGGTTCGGTATTCAAAACATCCTTGGTAAAGCCGTCGATCTGTAAACCGTTTTTATCCACGATGGCCACGAGGTTATCCAGTTTATGATGCGGTGCGGACATCGCCGCTTCCCAGACCTGTCCCTCGTCACATTCTCCGTCCCCGAGCAGCACATAGGTGCGGTAATCCTTCTTATCCAGCCGGGCGGCCAGCGCGCACCCGATGCCGAAAGAAAGCCCCTGCCCCAGTGAACCGGCGGACATCTCCACGCCCGGTAAAGAGTGTTCGCTGTGCCCCTGTAAACGGCTGCCCAGTTTACGCAATGTTTGTAGTTCCTCTATGGGTAAATAGCCGCATTCCGCCAGCGTAGCGTAAAGCACCGGCGCCACATGACCCTTGCTCAGGATAAAGCGGTCGCGGTCGGGCCAGTAGGGGTCGGTATGATTATGCCGCAGGACGCGGAAATAAAGGGTGGTGAGAATTTCAACTGAAGAAAGTGACCCGCCCGGGTGCCCGCTGCCGGCGGTGAAAATCATCTGCACGATTTCACGCCTTAAACGGAGCGCGATTTTCTGGAGTTCGCTGACGGGCAGAGCATTAGTTTGAGAGTTCAATTGTTCACCGCTTTATAATTTCGGAACGACCAAAATATTATAGCATTTATGAAGAGGTTAAGGGAATGGGAATCTTTTCTAAACCGTATTCGTCCCCGTGCCCAGAGATCTGATCATGAGCACCGGTATTTTGGCGCCGCGTAGAATTCTGTCCGCTACACTACCCCAGACCCAGCGGCTCACCCCGGAACGCCCGTGGGTCGCAATAACTACCAGATCGACGCCGTTGGCGTGGGCATAATCCAGCAGGGAATCCGTGGGTATGCCGAACATCACCTTGTGGTTGACATCTATTCCTTCGTCCTTCAACTTTTGAGCTTGCTCTTTCAGGTAATCCCCGGCCACTTTCATGCTGGTCTCTTCCAGGCTGGCGGTATCCATGAAAGGCAACTCCGTCTCCGAACCGTAAAATTTCAACGGCGCTACCACGCGCACCAACGTTACTTTAGGCACGGCGCAGCCCTTGGCTATGCTGATAACATGCGGTAAGACCACTTCTGCCAGTTTGGAACCATCGAGGGGTACCATAATATGTTTGTACATTTTTTGCTCCTTTTCACGTTATTCAGCCTTTTATCATTCTCTCTTTGGTAAGGAGAGTTACAGAGAGATTTATGTGACAATCCAAGCCCCATTTAGTCGCCCTCTTCTAACGGGGAGATCTCGGGGGCATCACTTGAAGCAGCGACTCCTTGAGTCCGGGGACAGCCTCCAGGTGTGCCAATTCGGCCGGCTCTATCCACTTCATTTCCCGGTGTTCCCAATCTATCTTTATCTTACGCGGGTTGATAACGTGAAACAAGAAGGGATGGACGATCCATTGGCGTTGAAGTTGTGTGTCGTTGACGGTTAACGGCGCGCCTTTTTTGACAAGGCGGATATCGGCGGCTTGCAGCCCGGTTTCTTCGCGGATTTCGGTCCGAGCCTGGACATCCGGCGTGGATTCTATATACCCGGCGACGCCTCCCCATTTCCCCCGGTATGTGCCCACTTTTTCACTGCGCAGTAATACCAGTATTTTGCCGCCCGCTTCCAGAAAGCACGTGACGACATGCGAAACCTGAAGGGATTCGTTCAATTCAAGCCCCTACCGGAGTGATTCAAGCAGCCACTCTAGAGCGGTTAATGCCGCGCTCATTTTATTTTCTTCACGGGTTCCGGAGAAAAGATGTTTACGGCTACTGGCGCGCCTTTTATCTGACAGACCGAGGTAGAAAAGCCCCACGGGTTTGCCGGGGGTGGCGCCACCCGGCCCGGCGATGCCGGTATCCGCCAGGCAGATATCAACGTTCAGGACTTTCCGTCCGCCCTTAGCCATTTCTTTGGCCACTTGAGAGCTGACCGCCCCATGAAGATCGATAGTGTTGGCTTTCACCCCGACAACGTTTATCTTAATCTCATTACTGTATGCCACAACGGAGCCTTTGAAGACGTCCGAGCTGCCTGGTACGTTGGTAAGCAGGTTGGCGATCAAGCCGCCGGTAGCGGATTCCACCGTGCCGATGGTGAGACGTTTTTGACGCAGGAGGTCGATTATTTCAGCGTCGGGACTACTCATTTTATGCCTCCATTGCCATTCTTCATCCGCCTCTGGCGAACTCAGTATGACGGGCTACCTAAGTATAAGCCAGCCTTAATTTGTGCACCAGTTCCTCATCGACCTTGCCTGTCCCGCCGGATAATCGCTCAACGATCTGGTCGACACGTTCGCGCCGGAGGGCGTCATTCAAATCATCAAGACACTCAAAAACCCCGGCCCTGCGCCCGACGGTGAACCGGATACGGTCTTTCGGGGATAAAGACTGAAACCCTTCAATGACGGCCAGCAT
>JAQTOJ010000162.1 GCA_028713395.1 Dehalococcoidales bacterium
TATCCTCATAGATCAACTCAAAACAGGGCGCGCCGTCCCAAACGATATTCCGGCGGTGGGTATAAAGACTTCTGATGGCGCCGTCCTTACGCACGACATCGATTTCAAAATCGGTTGGGGTAGGCAATCCGCGTCTTCTTAGTTCTCTTCTTTCCAGGAAATCCTGATAGGACCGGGGGGCATACCGCTTTTCCCGGGGCATGGATAAAAATTCCTCGAAGTCGGCATAGCCGTAAATATCCATTAACGCCTGGTTGATGAAGAGAGTTTTCCCTTCCCGATCTATAATCTGTATACCGCTAGGCAACTGCGAAACGGAATTGCGGTAATTTTTCTCCGAGGCTTTCAGGGCTTCTTCAGCTTTTTTTCTATCAACGACCTTCCAGACAGTCTCCATTAATAAAGTAAGCTGCAGAACGTCGGCATCAAGATATTGGCTCTCTTTATTAGCCATGGCCACGACGGCGATAGTCCTGTCATCGCTGATGATAGGCACCGCCATGAACGTATTGAGGGCCTCGGCGCCTGCGGGGTAGCCTGGCTGCCGGGGATCTTGTTCCCCCAAATTATTAATGAGGATCGGTTTTTTTTGCCGGACGGCTTCACCCCATACACCGGTTTTTTCTAATTGGTAAATAGCTTCCGGCGGGGGAAGACTGCTATTGGGGTCTATCACTTTCGACCAGGCGTGCAGCGTGAAGGCTTTGGTGGCATCATTATAAAAATAAATAAAACCCATCTTACTTTCAGTGAGTGCGACGGCTTCGTTCAGCGCGTAATCAAGAAATTCCTGAGTGGTCTCAGTGCGTTGCTGTAGAATGGCCACGAGACTCTTGAGACGGTTTTCGTTCAGTTTGGCGATGTCTTCGGCGGCCTTGCGGTGAGTGATGTTCAGCGCGGTGCCCATGATCGCCCTAGCGCCGCGATACTGGATGGGCGCTACCGAGGTGATAACCCATTGCGGACTCCCATCCTTATTGACAGCTTTGAACTCGAACGGCTCTTTCCGCTCTCCCTTGAGCAAACGCACGGTTTCTCTATCCAGATGCGCCTGGTCGTCCGGATGCACCAGCGGACGGTTCGTCCCCGCCAGTAGTTCTTCACGGCTATAGCCGGTATCCTGGCAAAACCGCTGGTTGACGAAGACCATTTTACCGTGCTGCAAAATAAACATGCCTACCGGCGAGTTGGAGGTAATATTTTCCAGCAATTCATCGGCGTGTTTGCGTTCCGTAATATCGCGGCCGATACTCAGAACTAATTCGCGGTCTCCCCATGTGAAGAAACTGGCGTGCAACTCCAAGATAAAGATGCTACCATCTTTACGGCGATGCCCATCTTCAAAAACGACCTTGCCGGTTTGTCTGATATTGGCGATTTGCTTCTGGGCCCGTTTATTGTATTCCGGATCCACTACTTGCATTAGATTCAGGCGCATGATTTCACTATGGCTGTAACCATGTGTTTTACAATAAGCATCATTCAGATAAACCGGGTTACCACGAAAATCGTAAACCGACACCGCATCAGAGCTTAACTCCAATAATTCCGCTTTGGCCCGTAGTTCTTCTTCGATCTCTTTGTACTTGGTGATATCCCGAATGGTCAATACACTGGCCGGGCTGCCCCGGTATATGGCTTGACGGCCGCTCAACTCGCCAGTAAATTTGCGCTTATTTTTATTGAGCAAAACGGCGGTGTAGGCGCCGTTACCCCCGGTAATAATTTCATCATGTATCTTATCCAACAAATCCCGGGGAATAAATTCCGTCAATTTTTTCCCAATGAGTTCTTCCAAAGCGTAACCAAAGTATTCAGCAGCTTTTTTGTTGGCCTCGGTGATCGTGTCATTTTGATAGATAACGATGCCTTCGCTAACCGTTCCGTAGATCACACGGGATAATTCTTCTCTGTCTCTTAACGATTCGGCGGCAAGGATGTTTTGTCGCGCCAGTTGACGGGTATAAACAGAGACCGCCATAATGACGGACACGGTGACAATGAAGGTGGAAACGGTGTAAGCGATCAGGACGTAGTTGCTGCCCGGCGCGAATAACTGCGGACGCAGTAATATTGCCAGAACCGAGAAAAGCAGCCAAAGCCCGATTCCGGTGACGAACACACGCACGGTGACTTTATTTTCTTCTTTCAACCGCTTCCTTCATTACATTGGTCATTTTTTGTAGTTTAGATATTTCTAAGAAACAGTATAAGTTCGTTATGATTAATTGTCTACAAATAATACGACGTTCACACAAAACATTTTATAAATAATTAGTATTGACTGACTGCTGTGCCGTTTGGCTCTACAGTTAATTGGATACAAACCCCTATTTTTTCTGATATAATGATTTTACAAAGGTATAATATCATTATGTCAATAAAAATACTATCAGTGGAAGACGATCCCTCCTATTCCCGTTATCTTGGTTTCATGTTGACCAAGGAAGGTTACGAAGTGATCGCCGCCAATAACGGACTGACCGGTTTCCGCAAGGCGCAGGAGGAGAAACCCGACCTGATAATTCTGGATGTCATGCTGCCAGGATTGGATGGTTTCACGATTTGCCACCGTTTACGCAACGAAATAAAAATGACCGATGTACCGATTATCATACTTTCCGCCAAGGGGCAGGATGCCGATAAAAACGAGGCGATCCGAGTGGGCGCCAACATTTTTCTGAATAAACCGGTTGACCGCGAGGTTTTATTGAATACAATCAAGTCATTGCTCCCCGCCAAGTCATGATCATCCAGGCGTCCCCAATATTTGCGTCACGGTATCGTACAAACGGCTGATTTCCCCGGATTTACTAAAGAATTCCTTAGCGCCGGCCGTTAAAGCCTGAACCCGAGCACCGTCTATTTCCAGCCCGGTCATTACCAGGATATCAATGCCGGCTGTCTCCGGGTTACTCTTGAGGATTTTGATCACTTCGTAACCATCCATTTCCGGCATATTGATATCAAGCATTATCAGATTCGGACGGGCGATCGCAATTTCCTGCAATGCAGTTTTTCCGTTATAAGACGCGCGGGTGGTATAACCGCGCTTCTTCAATTCAAATTCCAGCGATTTTACAAGCGATTTATCGTCATCGACAATGAGGATGTTTTTGGGAGAACTATGCAGGAAGACGCTGATTTTTTCCAGCAAGCCATCAATATCAAAAGGCTTGGTAATATAATCGTTCACGCCTAACCGGTAGGCTTTGGCTTTATCTTCAACCACCGAGACAATAAGGATGGGGATATCCTTGGTCACGGGATCGTTTTTCAAAATGGCGGTAACATCAAAACCATCGATATCCGGCATCATGACATCAAGGGTAATCAAACGCGGCAGGTATTTCCTTGCCAGGTCGATGGCTTCTTTCCCATTACCGGCTTCGATGGCTTGATAACCCCGTTTAGTGAGTTCGTGGGCGATGGATTTTCTGATATTCGCCTCGTCATCAACGACCAGAATGACAGGGGCGGCGGGAACGGTCTTGGGTGTTTCCGGTTCTTTGACCGGGGGATTTCCCGGCATGACTTTGTTGGCTACCGGCAAGGTAAAATAAAAAACGCTGCCCTTTCCCAAGGCGCTTTCCACCCAGATCTTCCCACCGTAGTGCTCGATGATTTCTTTGGAGATAGGCAAACCCAAACCGGTGCCGCGGGGGCGATCTTTAAGCGTATCGCCAACCTGGCTGAATTTCTCAAAGATCGTTTGATGATGTTCCGGCGCGATACCGATGCCGCTATCGGCGACACTGACCACGACACTTTCACTTTGGGAGCTGGCGGAGTCGGCTTTCAGCAGCCTGGCCTGTATACGTACATTGCCTCCGGCGGTCGTAAACTTAATTGCATTGCCCAGCAGGTTGGTCATCACCTGGACCATGCGGTCTTTATCTCCCCACACATTCGGTAGACCGGGCTCGATTTCCAGATTCATTTTAAGGTTGGTCTGGTTGATGAGCGCCTGACTGGCATTCATAGCGGTATCGATCACCAAGGGAATGGAGATTTCCGCGGTGGTCCATTGCATTCTGCCGGCCTGAATCTTGGAGAGGTCCAGAAAATCATTGATCAGCCGGGTCAACCGGCCGGATTCTTCATTGATGATGCCCAAAAATTCTTTTTGCGTGGCGCGGTCTTCTTCATATGCCAGTAAAATTTCCGCAAAACTCTTGATGGAAGTCAGCGGCGTGCGTAGTTCGTGGGAGACCGTGGATAAAAAGCCGTCTTTCAGCTTATCCAGTTCCTTCAAGCGTTCGTTGGCTTCTTGCAACTCGGACACCTTTTCACCCAGTTCGGCTTCCATCTTGACGCGTTCCGTGATATCAATGGTGATGCCTCTCAGTCCGACGATTTTACCTTCGCGGGTAATGGGGGCGGCATAGATCATCACCGGGAAGGTTTGACCGTCTTTTTTCCGGGCGAGGTATTCCTGAGACCCGCTGGTATCACCGGTTTCCAGCACATAATCAAGGTTGCTCTTGATCCGCTCTTTTTCCGTGGCGGCAAAGAGGTCATAGTAACGCAGCGTGGCAATTTCGTTTTGAGTGTAGCCGTGAGAACGTAAGGCTTCTTTATTTAAGTAGTTGAATTTACCCGACCGGTTGATTTCCCAAATACCCTGGGGTAACAGATCCGCCATTTCCATAAAGCGCGCCTGGCTTTCTTCCAGGGCGATTTCCGCTTGTTTGCGCTCCGTGATATCAATGGCGGCGACGCGGTGGGCGATGACCCGACCGTCATCATCGGTCACCGGTTCCACGGAGAGGCTTACCCAGACGCGTTCTTCATCACTGGTCAGCATTTCCAGTTCTTCATCGCGGATGCTTTTGCCGCTGTTGGTCCGCAAGAACATTGCCCGGGCGCGGTCTTTGCCCATGTTGGTATTGGCATACAAATCCAGCATGGGTTTGCCGATGAGATCGCGCACCTTATAGTAGAGCAGATCGCCGGCTT
>JAQTOJ010000163.1 GCA_028713395.1 Dehalococcoidales bacterium
AAGAAATAGAAACCGGGCACCCGGCGGGCAAAGAAATATGGTAGTGTCAAAAACCTATATACCCCGAAGCGGCGATGTAGTCTGGATCACCCTGAATCCGCAGGCCGGTCATGAACAATCCGGCAGACGCCCCGTGGTTGTCCTTTCGCCGGAAAGCTATAATCAAAAAACGGGGCTGGCCATATTCAGTCCTGTCACCAGTCAGGTAAAAGGTTACCCTTTTGAAGTGATTTTACCGGAAAGGCTGCCGGTATCGGGGGCTGTGTTGTCAGATCAGGTCAAAAGTCTGGATTGGCGCATCCGGCAGGCTGCATTGATTTGCGCTTTACCAGCGGCAACGCTTGCAGAGATAATGCAAAAAATGGGGACACTGCTGGGGTTTTAAGATCCTTCTGGTTTTGAGAGCAAGTTCTTCCGCCGACTGCCGAATCAGGATCAATTGATTACGCGTCTGGATTCCAGTACCGATTTACATACGGGATGTACCGCTTTCGCCGGGATGACAAAATGGGATGATCTCTTGCGCGGCTTGGGAAAATCTATTAGTATCTCTCTAATGTTCAGGACGTTTTTGAAATATCTGTACCGCCGCGGGGCGCGCATCCGGCACGACTTCAAACTGCGTTGGAAAAACTATTTCATACAGAGCCTGCTGGCAGTCATCGTGGTCGTCATGCTGTTATGGATACTCAAAGCAGTGAATGCGGTAGTCATTGCCTCCATCGGGGCTTCGGCGTTTATCGTGTTCACGATGCCCCGGTTCGGGACAGCCCAACCCAGACGTATCATCGGCGGGCATATTATCGGGCTGGTGTGCGGCTCGCTGGCGGGCTTGATACCCCATGCCAATGAACTATCTACGATACTAATTCTGGCGCTGGCCGTGGGGCTTTCCATGCTGTTGATGGTCTCACTGGACATGGAGCATCCCCCGGCGTCCGCGACCGCGTTAGGGTTGGCTTTGAACGGCTATTCCACCAAGGTGGTCATGGCCGTTTTGACCAGCGCAATCGTGCTTTCGCTGGCGCACCGGTTTTTCAAGAAATACCTGCGTGACCTGGTGTAACCTAAAAAACGTCTTTACTTGCACGCCGGCAGAATGTAGTTCGCCATGAGTGTGCGCATTTGCGTCTCCGGGTCAGCACCGGTGTTATTGGCGGTAAATACGACGATCAGATTTTGGGACGGCGAGACATAGATATATTGCCCGTAAATACCGGCGGCGTAAAACAAGCCGTCTTTATCGTGCGTCCACCAGCTTTCATAGCCATAGCCGGAATTAGAGGAGAAAGAAGAGATGGTGCTGGTGGCGGTGGTCACATAGGCTTCCGGCACTAACCGGGTGCCGTTCCAATTGCCTTTATGCAGCATCAGATATCCGAATTTCGCCATATCGCGCGGGGTCAGGCGCAAGCCGCCGGACACTTCATAGTTCCCGTGGGCGTCTTTATTCCAGCTATAGTTGGTGATGCCCATGGTGGTGAACAATTTTTCCCGGGCATAGGTATTCACATCTTTCCTGGTCTGTTTGGTCAGGATATCAGCCAGGAGATAAGTGAAACCGCCGTTATAGTTCCAGACGGTACCGGGCGTGACCGCCATGGGGGTATCCAGGAAATACTGCACTGGATCGGGGCTGTTGAGCGCTTTGATGAAATCGTTTCTGGAATCGGAGTATAGATAACGCCATTCGTCCCATTGCATACCGCCCCGCATTTCCAGCAGGTTTTTGACGGTGATGCTTTGTTTGAGAGCGTTATTATTCTGAATGTTGCGGTCGGTGAAAAAACTGACCATTTTGCTATCATAGCCCTGGATGGCTCCTTCATCGATGGCGATGGACACCAATGCCCCCAGGACGCTCTTGGTGCAGGAATAGAGGGTATGAGGGGTGTCTTTGTTGTAGGAGGCGCGGGGATAGTATTCGTAGACCAGATAGCCGTTGCGGACGACCACCATGGAATCCAGGGCTAATCCCTGCTGGTTGTTGGCGGCAGCCGCCTGGTCCAGTTTGGCGCTATCCATGTTTTGGGCGGCGGGGGAAGAAGTTAGCCAGCCGCCGGTCGGCCAGAGGGTCTCGTCAACGGCGACGGGGACGGGGACGGGGACCTGATTCACGGTGATTTTAATAGTCTGGATGTCCTGTGACATACCGTCATCGACCAGGAAACGAATGCCGGAAAAGGTCTTGACCTGAGCGGTGTCCGGCGTCCAGGAGAACACACCAGTGGTAGTGTTGAAGTCCGCGCCGGCCGGTAAATTTTCCACTGAGTATACGAGGGCATCGCGATCAGAATCGGTGGCGTTAACAGTGAAAGTCAGCGATTCGCCTACAGTAACGCTTTTATCGCCGATGGCGGCGAGTGTGGGCGGCTGATTGACTTTGATATTGACGTTTTTAGTGTCTGTTAAAACTCCATCAGTGGCGGTGAAGGTCACGTTGGCGCTACTGCCGGCCTGGTCAACCCGTGGTTTCCAGGTAAAGAGTCCATTGGCGGCGTCAAAAACAGCGCCTTCCGGGAGACCGACGGCGGTAAGTGTCAATGTATCGCCATCAGGATCAGCGGCGGTAATGGGCAAGATGAGGGTGTTATTCACGCCGACAGTTTTATTTTCCACGGCATTGACTGACGGAGGGCGGTTCACGTTGGTAACGGTGACGGAAAAATCGCTGGTGGCGGTGGCTTTGCCGCTTTCCGCCTTAATGCTCAGATAATAAGCGCCCGTCTGATCGAATGACGGGGTCCAGGAGAACAGCCTGTTTTGAGAATCAAAAGTGGCGCCAGCGGGTAACCCCGTGACAGATAGAGCAACGGGGTCGTTATCCGCATCGGTGGCGAGGACAGTGAAGGATAAATTAGCGCCTTCAGCGATGGACAGTGTGCCTGGAGGCGTGATGACCGGCGGGTGGTCGGTGGCGCAACCGGCTAAAGAGAACAACAAAGCACAAGCTAAAATAACCGATAGTAACCGCATCGTAAACATACCTTCACCTTTTTGCCGGGGAGAGTTTTTTAACCCAGGCGTCCGGCTTGTTCTAGTTTATCCGCTACCTGCGGCATACCCAGAGATTCCAGTTTCTGGCGCGTCGGCCAGCCGTTAGTAGAATTCCAGCCGCGGAGGTTATAATAACGGTCTTTCAAAGCATCCCAATCCATCCTGTTTAGCGGCGCGGAAAGAGATTCACTGCCGCCGATCAACTGCTGGAACCAAGTAGAGCTGATCTCATCGTCCGTTCTTTGCCGGCTTTCGCGGCTGACCGCAATCGCCCGCCTTAGGTTCCAGATCCTTTCGCCGGCTTCCCAAAGGCGGGTGACATCATAATTGACGCCGGTGACGGCGGAAAGCATCTGGCTTTCAAAGATCTGGATATCCATGGAGGGTGGATGGTAGTAAGTGGAGGGCGAGCTGGCGTAATCACAGATCGGCAGAGAGTTTTTCAGCGAGGCGTGATTCTGTACCCAGGCGGTTTGTTTTTCCGTATTGGTATAGACATTCTTCTTGGTGCCGCCCCAATCACCGCCCGGGACGCCGAAATGCGCGGCGATACTGGCGTTAGGCCCGAAGCCGCTCTGATAGTCATGGCAGGAATTCCAGGGGTCACGGCTTTCCGTCGCCCAGTGAAGGGCAGAGCCGACACATTCGATATGATGTTGATAATAACCGTTAGCCGCCCACATGCTGTTATACAGATTGACGGCGGGTTGTCCTAATTGTTTGGAGGCTCGCCCGACTCCCTGGGCAAGTATACTTTTGCCGGAGGCGATGCCGCCGAGTAATTCATCCAGGAAGCGATGATGGGCTGCGGCGCCGCCGCTGTAAGGCGGACCGGAAGTCAATCCCAGGTCTCTTAAACTGGCGGCCCCGCTGGAAAGCAGGCTGCCAAGTATCACCATGACGCCGAGTAATTCGTAGTTGTTGATACCGAGTTTCTGGGACATGATATTGCCATCCCAGTAGCCTTCGGAGCTGCCGCCGCTAAACCAGCCGTACCAGGCTTCCACACACATCTGCCCGCCGGTGCCGATACCCGGCATGCTATAAAATCCCATACACTGGTAGGTGCAGCCGTGACAGCCGCCAACGCGTTTCAGGTATTTGTTGCGCATTTCGGAGGCGATAGGTTCGCCGCACAGGGGATTGCGTCCCCAGGCCTGCGCCCCGCCGGTGAGCCATTCTCCGGCGGTTTTGCGGTCCGTGATGAGTTTTAGTAAATTCTCCGGGTTCGCTACCTTTTGCCCGCCACTGCCCTTGACAGATATAGCCTTCAATTTCTTGGAACCCATGACCGCGCCGAAACCACCCTGTCCGGCGGCGCTGGCGCTTTCGTTCAAAGCAATGGAAAAGCGGCAGAGGTTTTCCCCGGCCGGTCCGATAGACAAGACTGAAGCTCCCGGGTTTTCCGTCATGATGGCGGTTTGCGTGGCGAAAGTATCCATGCCCCAGAAAGCCGTGGCATCTTTAATTTCCGCGGTGGCATCGTTGATGGAGAGGTAAACAGGGCGGGAGGCTTTGCCCCGCACCACAATGGCGTCATACCCGGCAAATTTGAGTTCGGTGGGGAATTTGCCGCCGAAACCGGAAAAGGCAAATAATTCTTTAGGGTAGGATTGAGGCGCAATGCCGCTGATCACCGCGCGGCCGAAGGGGCCGCTGGTGCCGGTCAAAGGCCCGACGGAGATGATGAGCGGATTATCTTCATGGAAGGCTTCTACCGGCGGGTTGCCCAGTTCCCAGAAGATTTTGGCGTTGTGTCCCACGCCGCCGAGATATTTTTCCGGCTTATAATCCGCGGTAGCTTTTTCAGTAACAGTATTGGCGGTC
>JAQTOJ010000164.1 GCA_028713395.1 Dehalococcoidales bacterium
CATGTTCGCCGGCGCTTTTGTTTCCCGTTTGATTTCGCTTTATTACCTGTCCCTTATGTTGGAGCCGCATCCCAATATGTCGGAAACTCAGCCGCGCCAGAGCATGTGGCAAATATCCCGCAGCGTGTTCTCCACCAATATCGGGCATTTTATACTCTTTACTGTTTTACTGAATATGGCTGTGAATATCGGTAGTCCCTTCTTCTCGGTCTATGCGTTAAGGGAACTAAAAATCAGCTATATCAGCTACCAGATTATCAACGCTGCTTCTGCGGTCATGACGATGTTGATCGTCACCTGGTGGGGCAAGCACGCTGATAAAGCGGGCAACGTCAAAATATTGCGTATCTGCGCCTGGATGATCCCCTTTATCCCCATATTATGGCTGGTGAATGACACCGTGGCATGGATGAGCGTGGTCATGCTCTTTTCCGGCTTCGTCTGGGCCGGTTTCAACCTCTGCGCGGGGCTTTTTATCTACGATGCCGCCCCCCAGGAGAACCGCACCCGGTATATTGCCCTTTTCGGGGCGCTGGGCGCTATCGGCTCTACTCTGGGTTCGCTCATCGGGGGTAATTTGGGCCCACACTTGTGGAAAATTAACGGCAGCTTTTACTTAACGCTTTTCCTGCTCTCCGGGTTGACCCGTCTCCTCATGGTGATCTTCTTCTTTCGCCGGATAGAAGAAGTCCGTGATGTGGTTCCTGTGAAAGCCCTGGAAATGTTACTCGGCGGACTTCGTCCCAAAAACCTGGCGAGCTGGTGGCAGACCACTTACCAGCGGGCACGCCGGCAGCGTCGGCAACGCTAAAGTCCACAGATATTTTATCGGAACCTCAAGTCGTTTCCGGTTCAACACGTTCGCTTATCGCTGGATATCAGCCTTCGTACTTGAAAGACACGCGGATTTTCGCCCGATAATTGATGATTTTCCCGTCCTCAATCTGCATATCCAGTTCGTCCACCTCGGCGATCCGCAAATCCCGCAGCGTCTTGGATGCGCGGTTCACTGCCGCCGCCGCGGCTTTTTCCCACGAATCGGGGCTGGTGCCTATCAAAGTGATTATCTTATAAACACTCTCTACCATAATTTGCCTCCCGTTATTCATTGCCGTATCTTTTTCCTGACACGGACACCTACATCGTATACGAATATATGTCTTTAGTCAACGGGATGGATTGTCGAAAAAGAAAAAGGGCAAGACGCCGCTTGCCCCGTATCTATTATTAACGCCCCATTGCAAATCAGACTAACTTCTTGGCTTTCTTCACCGTAAATCTTTGAATCGCTTCGTTCCTTTCCATTTCGGCCATTTCGCGCGCGCTGGGTTGGCCCCTCGCTACATAGTTTTTCATTCTTTCCAGCGCTTCCCGCGTGTAAAGCAACTCTCGGAATAGCTCGGATTCTATTGCCAACCCGTCTTCCATGCAATTATCCATTCCCTGGTAGATACATTGCCGTATGTGGTGCACCGCTTTTGGTGGGCGGGCGGCGAGCTCTCTGGCGTATTGCATCACTTCCGGCATCAGTTTTTCCGGATCGCAGGCGCGGGTGATCAACCCGATTCTTTCGGCTTCATCTGCGAACACGCGCCGGCCGGTTTCCATCAGATCCAGTGCCCGGGCTAATCCCACGAGTCTCAAAATACGTTGTGTGCCCCCGCCGCCGGGTAAAATACCGGCATTTACTTCGCTCTGTGACGCCCAGGCAGTTCTTGACATAAAGCGGAAATCGAACCTCAAAGCCGTCTCCAAACCACCCCCAGAAAGTGGCGCGTTAATAGCGGCAATAATCGGTTTGGAGCCGATGACAAACCCGGGTCTCCGGGTGACCGGTCCTTCCGGTTTGCTTTTTAGAAATTCCTCACCGCGTTGCACCAGCAGTGAAACGTCATAGTGTTGAATAAAAATATCAGGCAGAGCGCTGGTGAAAACCGCTACGTGGAGGCTGGCATCGGCGTAAAAATCCTGCATTAAGTGCATCAATTCAGGTCCGGTCTGATCATTCCATAGATTGTTGGGTGGGTTGCAGAATTTCCAGATAACGATCGCGCCTTCTCTTTCGACATCAAAAAACCTTGGTTCGAATGTCATGCTGCCTCCTCACTACCAATTAATTAATCCAGATGTTTCCCATCGCAAAATGGTTTGTTGGCGCTTTTACCGCAACGGCACAGTGTCACCCGGTTCCGCTTTTCATAAGTTCTCCCGTCAGCGGATTTCACCGTGATGCCGCCCTTCACCCAGAGTGGCCCTTTTTTCCTCTCTTGCGTGTCTTCCGTTACCGAAATTGACGGCGCAAAGTCCGGCTCGATTGCTTGCCCGTTCTTTTCGCAGGCCACCAACCGCCCGGATGGACAATCGCAGGCTTCTTCTATGGCGGTTTGCTTCGCTTTGGGGTCCGCTGATTGGTGTACCAGCTTCCAGGTGCCCCCGGCGCGGTGGCAGAAACGGGCGCGGACACACAGACTTTCAACATCTGCCAGCTTCAGATCCGGGCCGTCGAACACTCTGGCTTGCTTGGCAAAAGGTTCGTCGGTCGCGGTTTCCTTGCCGTTAAACTTTATTTTTTCGTGCGTCCCGTCACAAAACGGTTTATTCTTGGAGTGTCCGCAGCGGCAAAGGGCGTAGTTGTCCTCTAAAGGGAATTTTTTACCCTCTTTCCAGCCATGACACTGGTCTTCCGCGTCAATGCGGATACTTTCCTCCGCCAGGGGTATGTTGCCGCTTACCAGGTATGGGCCGTTCTCTGTGACTTTGACCATTTGTTTTTTGTTCTTCGCCGTATTTTTCTTTTGTTGAAGCATGTTACCTTCTTTGTTTCATATTGATGTCAGGCTGGGGTAGATTTGCCGGTTCGTGATTTTCGTAGTTCGTCAACGATTATAGACCCCTTTACCTGAGTTAATCAAGGCGGCAGTCAGGGTTGTATAAAAATCGATGATAGAAAGAAGGTTTGCCCATATCTTTCACCTCCCATCCCCATGAAAAATCAGAATCCGGCGTTTTTTCCGCCATTCTATCTCATTTACCCAAAAGTGTAGACGCCGGTATCTCAGTTCGTCTGAATACGGTTCCCGCCGGAATGTAAAGTCCGTTTTTACACCGTGCTTGATTTGTCTGTTCTCTTTAGCGTAAAATTTACGTGTAGTTTTCACACGCGGGAGTAACTCAGTGGTAGAGTACCTGCCTTCCAAGCAGGTGGCCGCGGGTTCGAACCCCGTCTCCCGCTCCACTTTTCAAAGCTAAAACAACCACTTTTCGCCTAAAAAGAATATGCTCAACCGTCTGCCTACTGACCAAAATCATGTCTACAAGCAGAATCTCGACCATTTGCTTAGCAATTCTCGGCTGGGTGCTTATGCTGTTTGCTACCTGCAAGCAATCGAGCAAGAAAACAAATCGCCTGATACCTAGACATCTACGGACAGGTCATAAAGTCTTACCTGAAACACAACAACGACCATATCCCCACGCCGGTGTGGAGTGATCAAGAAAAGTAAGTTCCCGATGGAGAACGTCAAGCCGCCGAAGATACCGGACAAAATAGTGATGCCCTTTACCGTCGATGAAATCAACCGGATGCTTTCGCTTTGTTCCGGCGGCCGGTTCTTCGATATTCGGATGCGGACTATTATGTTGGTATTCATCGATACCGGCTTGCGGCTGTTTGAACCGGCCAATATCCAGAAAAGCGATATCTCCCTCACTGAAGGCTATATCAAGGTTATGGGTAAAGGTCAGAAAGAGCGGTATGTGAGAATCGTTCTGTCAACCCGGACAATCCATTGCCTCTTCGACCTCGTTATAGTTATGCATGAGAATAATTGTGTAATTAGATTCGTTTGCCATATTCTTTTCTCCTTTATCTTCAACTGTTCCTATTCATCACGCTTCCCACCCTCAATATCAAGGCCCTTTGAGGCTATTCTCTCCTTTATTTTTTTGAAATATATTTACTAAAACAGGCTCAAACTCCTTGACAAATGGTGGCAATAATGATACCATAAATATATGGATAAGATAAAGGTGCTAGTTGACAGGATGAGGGCTAATTCTCAGAATGTAAGGTTCAACGACCTACGTAAAGTCTGTGAAACCTACTTTGGTAAACCCCGTACAGCGGGTAGCCACGTTATCTTTGATACTAAATGGCAAGGTATTCCCAATATCAACATCCAGAGCGATAACGGCAAAGCCAAAGCCTATCAAGTAAGGCAAGTTTTGAAGGCAATTGATAGATTACAGGGAGGTTAATATGGATGACAAATACACTTACCGTGTTACGTGGTCGGCGGAGGATGAAGAATATGTCGGCTTATGTGCTGAGTTCCCCGGCCTAAGCTGGCTCGCCAAAACGCAGGAAGCATCCCTGGCGGGCATCAAAGACGTGGTACATGAACTTGTAAAGGATATGCAGTACAAGGGCGAGACTATTCCGCAACCCTTTGCAACTCGAAACTATTCCGGGAAGTTTACCGTCCGCGTTCCGCCCGAAATTCACCGGAAACTTGAATTAGAAGCCGCTGAGGAAAAGGTTAGCCTTAACCGCCTTGTGAGCGCCAAATTATCATCTTAAATAAAAAAAGAGACCCAGGGCTTTTATACCGATGGGGTATTTCTAGAGAAATACTCTATTGTGTTTTGATTACTTCAAAAGCACGCCAGTCACAGTTTAGAAAAACATTACTTAAACTTCCCCGAACGTACGTTCGGGGAAGTTTATAGTAACCAAGCCACCCGAAACACTGGACGGCAACATAGAATATTTGTGCATTGACGGGATTGATAC
>JAQTOJ010000165.1 GCA_028713395.1 Dehalococcoidales bacterium
GACCAGAGTCAACGAAACCTTCTCGATCGTACTACCGCCGGCACCACTTTTTGGTTGGGGGTGGCAGAACAATAATCTGACTGCCTTCGCATTATTGGAGACCAAAAATATTCCGGGAGCCAGCAATGAACCCAATCCGTATGGACCGAATGCGTTTCTTTTTAAGGCGCTTGAGGCGGGCACATTCCAGATTACATTATATGTAGCCAGCAAGCCTCCCCAACAAACTGAATCTTTTGATATTGTTGTAAATCCTTAACCAGCCCTTGCAACGATGCATTTTCACCTATCTAAGAAGAAAAGGGTGTCAGAGGATGCATCCGCATGGCTAAACAATGATACGAAGTCATGACATGGTGTATTTCATCGCGTCGCAGATTGTCAGATTATTTTTTAGGCTCCATATTAGTCGGCGGGCCGAGGTTTTCGTAGGTATTGGCGCCAATTTGATAACGGATCGTGGCGCCGGATTTATAACCGCAATCCAGGATAACGTCACAACTCGCGTGGTGGAATAATTTACTACCGACTTCGATACCGAGACTCCCTTCAACTACATCTCCGAATTGTAGACCGTACTCTTTCAGAGGCAGCGCCGCCAGTATATAATTCGTGCCCGCGCCGCCCCCGCCCCGTCCGTTGCTGTCATCAACGTTGTACCTGTCGTCACCATTTTCGTATTTCAGACCGTTCAGCGTCGCCTGATTCTGGATGCCCACGACCGGTATTGCGAAGAGGTTGGGGTTGTCAGTGTATTTCAGATCATCATTAATTACCCATGATATGGACAAAGACATGCCGCCGACATCATCCTTGCCGGTATTACGGTTAAAAAACCTGGATAAGAAGAAGCCGCCGCCCAGGCCGGAGATGAAATCCGTCTTGCCGAGTTCTGGATTTTCGTAATAAGCCAGTTTGTCCGGGAGCACTGCATCGAACACATATTTCACGTACATATACTGGTCGTCCGCCCCCAGGGTGACTCTGGTGACATCAGTGAAACCGATTGGATACGGCTTGGCGTTATCCATACGGCCGTCACCCTGTATGCCCTCGGAGACATACGCCCAATCGCCCTGCGGGTCGGCGATCGTCACCCCGCGCGCCAGAGCGGTTTCCGCGGCTTTCAATTCAGCCTCGCTGAACTTATCGGCGGTTACCATTGCCAGGTAGTCTTCAAAGTCAAAACCCAGCTTTTCCAGGACGATGGTAAGTGTGCCGTCAACGGCTTTTTCAGTACTTGAATTATAATTTAATCTTCCGATCGTATCGCAGAAAGGCACGTAGACCAGTTCCTGGCGGATGAAAGGCACCGGACCGTTTTTATCGCCGGCTTTCAGCGGCTGCCCGATCTGCATATTCAAGGTATTTTCGCCGCGGGTGGCGGTGATTGTGCCGGCCGCCGGGTCATAAACCACCTTGATCCCCGGCAGGTTACCCAGATCAGCCGTGGTCACATACACTACGTCCTTCTGCGCCAGCGCCGGGTTCGCTAAAGTAATGACTTCACTGTTCAAGGTAATTTTTACCGGGGTTGTTTGTGCGGCTGCCGATGATTTATCAGTATTGCCGGATTGGTTACAGGCCGTGAGGCTGGTAACCATGATTAGTAATAAACAGAGGAGTTTTTTCATTTTGCTTCCTTATATTGTTCTCCACGATATCTTACCAGAAACGAGGCGGAAAACAAGAGTGATATTTACCCATTCCAACCACAACCGCCTTTCGTACCCCGGGTGGGGAAAGCGGCGGTCAGGTTGGTAAAACAATGTTATTTTCGTTGCCGGTTGATTTCGTAGAGGCAGATGGACGCGGCGCAGGCGACATTCAGAGAGGAAGCGGAACTGGCGGGGCTCATGGGGATAAACACCAGTTTATCGCTCATTTCTTTGTAGTTGCGGCTCAAACCCTCGGTCTCGTTGCCGATCAAAAGGATAGTCGGCAACTTGAAGTCGCACGCGGCGATATCGGTGCTGCCGTGGGCGCTGGTGCCGATGACCTGTAAACCGGGATATTGGGCTTTCAATTTTTGTAACCAACCTGTCAGTTCGGCAAAGGTAGATATATTAACCACCGGCACTTTGAAAAAAGATCCCATGGAAGCGCCGATGGTCTCGGGGTCGTAAATATCCACGCCGTGCCCGGTGACAATCAACCCCTGAACTCCGAGGGCATCGCAGGAACGCAGCATCGTGCCCAGATTACCCTTGTTGGTCGGGCGGTCGAAGACCACCACCGTCATATTTTGGGTGGTTTTTATGCGTGAGAGATCGTTTTCCGGCATGGAGACGACGGCAATGAGTTCCGAGGTATTTTCTTTATCGCTGAGTTTTTGCATCAGGACATCGGTCAGCTCGAAATGCGTGCCAACAGGCACGTTTTCCAGAGTGTCATATGCCCAATCGGAAAGCGGTTTTTCCCGCGAATAGATGAAAGCTTCGATCTCCCACCGGTTTTTTACGGCTTCATTGATGTTGCGCACCCCTTCCACAAAGAACTCGCCGGCTTTGTGCCGCTTGGTGCGGTTGGTTTTCAGCACTTCAAGGTGCTGGTAGGGAACGTCTTCCACCCAGATCTTCACGACTTTGGTTTCCATTTTTATGCTCCACGTTGATGATGTCTTAGTATTGTATAACAAGGCAGATTGGAAAGAAACTGGGTTGCCTGCAATCGGTTTTCGTTGTATGATGTGAAACATATTGCGCCGGTTACGTGAAGAAAAGGAGAAAGGCAAGATGAAATTTGAAGCGGTACTCTATGAAGTAAAAGAAAATATCTGTACGATTACTATGAACCGTCCCGAGAAACGGAACGCGCTCAATTACCAGTTGCTGAACGACATCGATGCCGCCTTCAAGGCGGCGGAAGACGATCCCGAGGTGCGGGTGGTCATACTGGCCGGCGCCGGTTCCTCTTTCAGCTCCGGCTATGATATAAAAGACAGCCCCTACCTTGTTTTGCCGGAGACCATGGAAACCTGGAC
Organism: Dehalococcoidales bacterium; assembly: GCA_028713395.1. Classification (GTDB taxonomy): domain Bacteria; phylum Chloroflexota; class Dehalococcoidia; order Dehalococcoidales; family Fen-1064; genus JAQTOJ01. The sequence continues at coordinate 2,984 of JAQTOJ010000165.1, forward strand.
CAATACCTACGCCCTGCGGACATTGCGCAAGATCGGCGAGCGGTACCAGATGATCATGTATTTCTCCAAACCCGTGGTCGCCCGGGTACAGGGCTATTGCATCGCCGCGGGTTGCTATTTACAGATGTGCTGCGATATCGCTGTGGCGGCGGATAACGCCATTTTGGGGCATCCCGCCACCCGCCCCGGCGGTGTGACTAGTATGCCCTTGTGGGTGACCCTGCTGGGCGTCCGTAAAGCCAAAGAGATGTTGTTCATGTCCAAACTGATCAACGGTAAAGAAGCGGAACGCATCGGGCTGGTCAATATGTCCGTCCCGGAAGATAAATTAATGGAAGAAACCTGGAAAGTGGCGAAAAACCTGGCGGAAGTGCCGCCGGACGGTATCATCATCTCCAAGGAAGCTATCAATACCCACATGAGGATCCAGGGCATCGATGCGGAATTTGTCTATCATCGTGAACTGAATGCGCTGGGTAGAGTAGGCCGGGGTCGCGGTCCCGCGGCGAACGTGGATGCTGCCCGGCAGCGGACGAAGAATCAGGAGCAAAAAGGCTGAAGATATATTTACGCTCAGCGGTTGTTCTTAAGAAGAATTAGGTTGGGACAAGGTAGTAGTTCCAGAAGACGGAGGACGAATGTCCTCCGTCTCGTAAATCACCCTCGCCCCGGCGGGGCGAGGGTAGGGAGTGGGGCGCCGGGTATTTACCAGCCCAACATGGCAGAATTCGTTTAGCTTTTTGTATAGTCATAAAAATACTTTAGAAAATTAGTTGCAATCCCCAAAAGCTTCAGGTATAATACAAATAGTCTCAGATGAGAGGGCTTCAAGAAAGCCCTCTCTTATTGTGAGTGGACTTTATCAACCTCTGGTTTAGAGATAACCCCGGTAATCTTACACGACGTCTTTACGAAAATGTAACCCCGGCAAGATTGACAAGCATAGATGGTTATGATAGAGTCTAATATTGCACGCCATGTGCAGGGCACCTTAACAACTGGATAGCGGAAGGAAGGTTCAAAACAAGTCAATTTTTATTTTGGGATACAAATTTTTATGGAGAGTTTGATCCCGGCTCAGGATAAACGTTGGCGGCGTGCCTTATGCATGCAAGTCGAACGAGCTACCGCAAGGTAGCTAGTGGCAAACGGGTGAGTAATACGTAAGTAATCTGCCCCTAAGTGGGGAATAACATCGAGAAATCGATGCTAATACCGCATGTGGTAGCTTTTCACATGGAGAGCTAAGAAAACCGCAAGGTGCTTGGGGAGGAGCTCGCGTCCGATTAGCTAGTTGGTAGGGTAATAGCCTACCAAGGCGAGGATCGGTAGCAGGTCTGAGAGGATGTCCTGCCACACTGGGACTGAGACACGGCCCAGACTCCTACGGGAGGCAGCAGCAAGGAATAGTAGGCAATGGGCGAAAGCCTGACCTCGCGACGCCGCGTGAAGGATGAAGGCCTTCGGGTTGTAAACTTCTTTTTTCAGGGATGAATAATGACAGTACCTGGAGAATAAGTCACGGCTAACTACGTGCCAGCAGCCGCGGTAAAACGTAGGTGGCTAACGTTATCCGGATTTACTGGGCGTAAAGCGTGCGCAGGTGGTTATTCAAGTCAGATGTAAAATCTCCCGGCTCAACTGGGAGGGACCATCTGATACTGTTTAGCTAGAGTACAGCAGAGGAAAGTGGAATTCCCGGTGTAGTGGTGGAATGCGTAGATATCGGGAGGAACACCAGTGGCGAAAGCGGCTTTCTGGGCTGTTACTGACACTGTT
>JAQTOJ010000166.1:0-2685 GCA_028713395.1 Dehalococcoidales bacterium
CGCCACGATGATCTTGGTGAGACGCTTATAATTTATCTTGTACTTTTCACAGAGTTGATAAAGCAAGGCATTGCCCGCGACACAAAACCTGGCTTTGAGGGTGTTTGCCGGATAATAAAAACCAGCGTGAATGACCTCACTGTTGTGACTGGAGGTTTCCAGTCCAAAGGTGCGGTTTTTCTCGATGACGAAAATACGGCGGTGAGGCTGCGCCAGTTCGGCGGCAACGGCTAGCCCCACCACCCCAGCCCCGATGATAACGATGTCAGTCTCTAACGGCATTAACACCCTTTTCGTGGTTTATCCCTTCAAGCTTCCACCACTTGGCCAGAATGGAATCTTTTCCGGCAAACAATTTTTCACCCGCCGGATTGCCGTATTTTGCGGCAAAGTATTTAACCGGTATTTCGTAATTCATCTGCAACCCGAGGTTTTTGTGATTGATGTAGTTATCCATTATTACATCCACCCCATCTGTTTTCAAATTGCCCAACCGCCACCACGGATCCTGACTGGAGATATTCGGGTAAACTGCAAAATCCCCGGTCACGTAGAGTGTTTCGAAAAATGGCGTGTCATTGAACGGTTTGAGTTCGGCTAACAATTCCGGTAATAACTCCGCCTCGGTTTGCCATAGATTTTCCATATTATCAGATTTAAAATACTGTTTCGTTTTCTGGATAAAATAATCAGGCAAACGAACTGATTCTTGACGGTTTATTCTGATTCCTTCCAGATGAAAGGCTTCACCATCAGCGGTCGGTAGATGAAAATAGCAGACAAACTCGCGGTTAAGTTTCCGGCAGCGTTCATCAAGGCGCATTCCTTCAAACACATCTTGGAGCTTAATAAAATCGCCTATATTCGTCGTGAACGGGAACATCTGAATGCGGGGTACCATGCCGTAATCCAACATGATATCAATAGACTTTAATAATTCACGGTAAGCGCCTTTGCGCCCGGTATAATAGTCGGTATTGTTCTCCATGCCGAAAAACCTTAATTGTATGAAATCTACTCCCAGTTTTTTTAACCATGGAGGGTATTCTTTGTCACGGTTCATCCGCCAAAAGCTGATGTTTTCAAAATGCGGCGTTTTCTATCACTTAATTGTTTTTCCAGTTCCCACATTTCTTTATAGTTATCCGGGAAATCCGGTTCTCGATACCAGCTTGCAAATTCTATTCCGTCAAAATACTTGTTACCTTTACTCTCATAATCCCTGAATTGTTGCACAAGCCAAATGAAATCCTTTATGGAAACATTTGGATTTTTACTATGCCCGATCCAGCAATGTTTGCAGCGGTTCGGGCAGCCGTGCATATCCAGGGCAACAGCGAATTGAGTTTTTTTACGCTCCATATCCATTTCCTATTATTGATTAAAAGATATGGAGGTATTATAACAATGTGAAAGAGTGATATCAATTTGATTCCTGCTCCGATTGCATACGGAGTGTACCACCTTCGCAGGAATGACAAACTACTTATTGTCTTTGCGAGCCATTCCGATACAATCGGAAGGCGTGGCAATCTAGAACGATTACTTTCATAATTGTTGAGGTAATTATAAATATTTCTATAGCCGCGTTCATTCTTCTTTGCAGCGGGTATTGATAGAGAAGAGCTTGGGATTGCTTCGTCAGATATGGAGAAAGGACTTCCTCGCAAAGACGATTCAGGTGGTTTGTATAAACAGCGCGCCTACCGGGCATCTTGCCAGGCACTTGAGGCAATGCTCGCATTTCTTTTCGTCGCCGTAGAAAGCTACGGACATTTCATGCCCGCGCCCAACGTAATGTAACAGGCTTTCGCCGCAGACCTGTTCGCAGGTGCTCAGGCAGATGCCGCACTGGATACAGCGATTGGCATCGTACTGGAAATACGAGGTCAAAGCCGCGACTGGTTTGGTTTCAGCGGGAGGTTGTAATTGACGCACCCGTTTGCGGTCGATCTTATACAACGCCATGATTTTTTGCAATTCGCATTTGCCGTTCGCCGGGCAGCCGCGGCAGTTATCGTGGTGATAAGCTACCAATAATTCGATGATGGGGCGTACGGCTTTATCCACCGCTTCGCTGCGGGTCTGGATATTCATGCCCGTTTTCACCGTGACGCGGCAGGCCGTCACCAGTTCGCCGTCCGCCATCTCCACCATGCAAAGACGGCAGGCCCCCGGGGGTTTCAGTTCAGGATGATAACATAAATGCGGAATGGAGATACCGTTCTCCAGCGCCGCTTCAAGGACGGTCATACCGCTGCGGGCTTGTATCTCCTTGCCATCGATTGTCAGGGTAATGTTACTCATTTTCTTTTCTTTAGAGGCATTCATGACAAACACCCGCCGGGCAATGCCCTTCTAAAATATGGGCTTCATATTCATCACGGAAATAACGGATAGTGGAAAGCACCGGGTTCGGGGCGCTCTGCCCCAGGGCGCAAATGGAAGTTTCTTTGATGGCGTGCCCCAGTTCCAGCAGGGTTTCGATATCGCCTTTCTTACCGCGGCATTTGGTGATCCTATCCAGAATATCGAACATCTGCCTGGTGCCGACACGGCAGGGCACACACTGGCCGCAGGACTCGCGCTGGGTGAAGTCCAGGAAATAACGGGCGACGTCCACCATGCAGGTATCCTGGTCCATGACGACCATACCGCCGGAACCCATCATGGAACCCGCGGCCG
>JAQTOJ010000166.1:2695-4727 GCA_028713395.1 Dehalococcoidales bacterium
TCACGATCATACCGCCCGAGCCCATGATCGAACCCAATTTACCTAAAGTTTCATAATCAACGGGGGTATCGAGATGATCGACGGGAATGACGCCGCCGGAAGGCCCGCCGGTCTGTACGGCTTTGAAGGCGCGCCCGCCCGGTATGCCGCCGCCGATATCATAGATAATTTCACGCAGACGCGTGCCCATTTCCACTTCAATCAAGCCGCTGTTGACCACTTTACCGGTCAAAGAAAAGACGGCGGTGCCCTTGCTGGTTTCGGTGCCGCGGTAAGCCAGCCAGCGCCAGCCGTTCTTTAAGATCAGGGGGATATTGGCAAAGGTCTTGACGTTGTTCAGCAAGGTCGGCTTGCCCCACAACCCCGCTTCAGTAGTGCGGGGACGAGGCATCGCCCGGGGGAAACCGCGTTTGCCTTCAATGGAAAGCACCAGGGCGGTCGATTCACCGCAGACAAAAGCGCCGGCGCCCTGGAATATTTCAACATCAAAACTGAACCGGCTGCCGAGAATATTGTGACCCAGGAAGCCACGGGTGCGCGCCTGGTCGATGGCGATTTGTAAACGCCGCACCGCCAGCGGATATTCGTGGCGCACGTAGGCATAGCCTTTTTGCGCCCCGATGGCATAAGCGGCGATGAGCATACCTTCCAGCACGGCGTGGGGATCGCCCTCTAAAACGGAACGGTCTTGAAAAGCGCCGGGATCGCCTTCATCGCCATTGCAAATCACATATTTTTCTTTACCGGGGGCTTTGGCGGCTGCCTCCCACTTACGCCCGGCAGGGAAACCGGCGCCACCGAGCCCGCGTAAACCGGACTTCTTGACTTCCTCGATCACTTCCGCGGGTTGCATCTGTAACGCCTGCTGTAAACCATGATACCCGCCGACACCCAGGTAATCATCGATGTTTTCCGGGTTGATGAAGCCGCAGTTACGCAGCACCACACGACGCTGTTTGTAATAGAACGGGATATTGCGGAAATTGGAGATAGGGCGCTCCAGCAAATTATCGTAGTAGAGCAAACGCGGCACCGGCGGCAGGTCGTTTTTCAAGGCAGCGATGATTTCAGGAACATCCGCGGGGGTCACTTTGGTATAAAAAGTGCCTTCCGGCTCAATGACCACAAGCGGGCCGCGCTGGCAGAAGCCGTGACAACCGGTATGCTTGATCTGTAAATGGTCTTGCAGATTATGGCGGGTAATTTCACTTTCCAGCGCCGGTGGCAGCAACCCGGATCCGCCGGAGATGCAGCCGGTGCCCTGGCAGACGAGTAAAGTCCTGGACTTAACCACGTTTCTCACCTTTTTTAATGGCGGTGAACATGGTTCTGGCGCTGCGTGTGGTCACATTGCCATGGACGGCCTCGTTGATCTTGAGCGCGGGCGCCAAAGCGCAACACCCGATGCAGGCCACCGTTTCCAGCGTATATTCCATATCTTCTGAGGTCTCGCCTTCTTTAACGCCGATGACCTTGGAGATTTCTTCAAGGATTTGAGGCGCGCCGCGAATGTGACAGGCGGTGCCGCGGCACACGGTGATGTGGCGTTTGCCGATGGGTTTCAGCTTGAAATGGGCGTAGAAAGAAGCCACGGAATAGATTTCTCCGGGGCTGATTTTCAGATATTCTCCCACCTGCTTGATGGCATCCTGCGGCAGATAGCCAAATTTCGCCTGGATTGCCAGCAGAATGGGCACCAGCCGGGCATCGCCGTCACCGGAGGCATCGAGGATCTCTTGCACCTGTTTTTTAGCGACTTCGGAATCCATCTTGTTTCACTCTCAAAACAGCTTTAAGGTACATCATACACAGGATGGTGTGAAAGGCGCAAGTAGACGAGGAATGGAACTTTACACTTGGGTGATTTTATAATTCTCTATGCTTTAATTTACACAGCGACCCTCACCCTGCCAGTGACTTCAAGGAAGAAAGAGCGTCACTGGCCTTTCTGCTCGATATTGTGGGGAAAAAACGATTTTTGATAACCTTCAATGGCAAGGCTTTCGACATCGGTCTGCTCTCAACCCGGTTG
>JAQTOJ010000167.1 GCA_028713395.1 Dehalococcoidales bacterium
CCTTACGCCCTCATTCACAGCGGCGTTGATATCCCCGCCGGTAATATGGGCGTCCTGCCCGATCTCCAGGAAAACCACGGCGGTGCCGCAATCCTGACAGAGCGGTAAGAGTTCCTGTTTGGCGATCTGCGCGTTCGCCAGTATCTGCTGCAACGCCTCCCGCCCCAGCGGGGATTCCTCGGTTTGCAGGGCTTTTTGCAATGCCGCAATGACGTCTTCTCCCAGGTTGAAATTGGCTTCCTGGCAGAGTCGCGCCACGGTTTCCGTTATTTTAGCCGCCGGGATGTCTCTCATTTTATTCCTGTCATTCCGTAAACAATACGGAAGCATACGAATGCTTGCAATCTGTCATTGCGAACCCGCCGCCGGCGGGTGAAGCAACCTCAGGGAAACGGGGGATGCCCCTCTCCACCCGGAGTTTGCCGCGCTTCGCTCGCAAGGACGTAATATCGCTAAATCTTCAATACGCCGATCAGTTCCTGCACGGCTTTGGCGGAATTGGCCAACGCGGTTTTCTCGTCCGCGGTCAACTCATATGCCATGACCTTTTCGATGCCGTTCTTGCCGAGTTTCACCGGCATGCCCAGCGAGACTTTATGCAGACCGTATTCGCCGTCTACGCCGGCGGAACAGTACATGATGCGCTGTTTGTCCATGATAATGGATTCCGCCATCTGAGCAATTGCTGCCGAAGGGGCGTAAAAGGCGCTGCCGGTTTTCAAGAGGGCGACGATTTCCGCGCCGCCATTAACCGCTCTCTCCGCGAGCTGCTTGATTTTCTCCGCCGGGAGCAACTGGGTCAGCGGCACGCCTTTGACCGTGGTCAGGCGGGGCACGATGACCATGCTCTTGCCGTGTTCGCCCATGACGCAGGGCGAAATATCCTGCAGGGCGACCTTTAATTCTTCCGCGATAAAAGTAGCGAAACGGGAGCCGTCCAGCACGCCGGAAAGCCCGAGCACGCGGCTGCGCGGGAAGCCGCTTTCGTGCAATGCCAGATAAACCATGGCGTCCACCGGATTGGTGGCCACGATAATGATGGCGTGCGGCGAATATTTCACGGCCTGACGGGTGACATCGCCCACGATTTTCTGGTTGGCGATGAGCAAATCATCGCGGCTCATGCCCGGTTTTCTCGCCAGGCCGGAGGTGATAATGACCAAATCAGAATCAGCCGTATCGGCGTAATTATTGGTGCCGGTGATTTTGGAGTTAAAATCCAGGATATTGGCGGATTCCTGTATGTCCAGGGCTTTACCCTGCGGCAAGCCTTCCACAATATCCAGTAAAACGATATCGCAATCCCCGCGCTCGATGAGACGCTGCGCCGTGGATGCCCCCACATTCCCCGCCCCGATAACGGTAATTTTGGTGCGACCCTTCATATAATCTCCTTCCATGAACTCACCCAAATTGTACTAGATTACAGGGCAAAGGTAAATACAGGCGGGTCACTCTACAGGGGCAACCAGCCCCGCCCCGGGATGCAGTGTCGCCCCGAACATAACGGGGCTTCTCCGGAATGACGATGAGGGAGATAGAAAAGAGTGTTCACGCTGGATCCCAGAGCTGGGATGATGTGAAAAGGCGAGGGACAAATCCCTCTGTATCTCCCTTCAAGATTGAAGGGAGAGAAGGAACGCCCTGGATCCCAGCCTACGCTGGGATGGGAATGAATGAGACAATGGTTTGAGATTGCCGCGTCGTCCCGACTTTATCGGGACTCCTCGCAAAGACGATTGAAGGAAGGGCGCCGGGAGCCAGTGCTAGACAAGGGAAGGGGCTTAGGAAAAACCCACAAGCGAGACGCCTGTGCCACCAAAGGCGAGGGACAAATCCCTCTGAATCTCTCCCCGATCAGGTCGGGGACAGGCTCTTTAAACTTAAGGGGAGAGAAGGAACACTCTGGATCCTCCATCAGGTCTGGGATGGGAATGAATGAGACAGCGGATTGAGATTGCCGCGTCGTCCCGACTTTATCGGGACTTCTCGCAAAGACGGATGAAGGGAAGGACACCAGGAGCCCGTGCTCAGACAAGGGAAGGGGCTAAGGAAAAACCCACAGGCGAGACGCCTGTGCCGCCAAAGGCGAGGGATCCCCATCAGGTCGGGGATGGGCGTGATGACAGCGGGTTAAAGGATGCGTCGCCCTCACGCTAGACTTTCCCCCCTAGGAAGAGAAGATGGTCACTAAAGGACAAGAGGGGGGTATATTGCTTCAATACGGGAATGAATATGCCACCGTATTTGTCTAACATCACGTCCGGTGATAGTATAATAGGATGATTGACCAATTGAAACGGGAGCTGGAAAAGCGGCAAAAAGTCCGCATCCGGGATGAACACCGCGTGAACGCGGCCGTTCTGGTGCCGCTCTTCGTGAAAAACGGGCAATATCACCTGCTGTTCATCCAGCGGACGGATAAAGTACGGGATCATAAAGGGCAAATCTCTTTTCCCGGCGGCGCTTATGAAAAGATCGATGGCAATTTACAGAAAACCGCGCTCCGGGAAGCCCAGGAAGAGATCGGGCTGGAAAGCCGCCGCGTGAAAATACTGGGGCAACTGGACGATATGGCAACGGCGGGCACGCGGTTCATCATCTCGCCGTTCGTGGGCACGATACCTTACCCTTACGATTTCAAGGTCGATCATTTTGAAACCGAAGAAATTCTGGAAGTCCCGCTGGCGGACCTGCTGGATAAAAATAACTGTGAAGAAGGCACTGCTTTGGTGGACGATAAACAAGTGGCTTCCTACTTTTATCACTGTCATGGCGGGCGCACGGTGTGGGGCGCCACTGCCCGCATCGTGAAACAGCTGATTGAGATACTGCAGAATATGGCGGCGAACGGGGTCAGTCTTGAGCCTCATGCCTAATATTGTTATAATGCTATCATTCTGCGCGAGTTTCAGGAATACTCCATGACAATTGAACAACCTTTAAGAAAACACTCCTATTTCAATAAATACCTGATCATCACGATCCTCACCGTTTTTGTGACGATAGGGTTGTGCATTCTGGCATATATTTACCGCAATGACATCATGAATCAGGAGATCGCCCGGGAGTACGGCTTGCTGGGGGTGTTTATCGTTTCTTTTGTGGCCTCCAGCACCTTCAGCATCATGCCCATACCGATTCCCTATATGGTGGTCACGGCTTCTTCGCCGGTGATCCTGGCGGCGCAATTCGGTATCTGGGCGCCGGTCTGGGTGGGGTTGGTCACCGCGGTTGGCGCGACCGTTGGGCAGTTCATTACTTTCATGATCGGCTACAGCGGCGGCAGCTACTCCAAGAAAATCAGCCAGCGCGTCACTTCCAGTATGTTTACGCGGGCGCAGAATTGGGTAAAAAAACGCGGCGGCTTCGGGGTTTTCCTGATGTCCGTCATGGCGAATCCATTACACCTGCCGATGACGCTGGCTTTCGCCGCCTTCCGTTACCCGCCTTATTTATTCCTGATTTTTACTTTTCTAGGCGTGTTCGTGAAAAGCCTGGCGATCGCCTTTGCCGGTTACTATAGTCTGAATACAGTCATGGAATGGGTGACATATAGAATGAGTACTTTATCTTTGATTCTAACGCTACTGCTGATTTTCATCATCATTCTCATCGCCGCCATCTGGCAGTTATTAGTGCTGCGCAAAGAAACGATGGATAAAAACACCAAGTACAAAGCCGCCTGCGATTACGGTAAAAGCTGCGGCAAACCGGTGCTGGTGGTGGGCGGTCCCTGGGGGACGCGTGCCGGACGCCGCATCTTCAAAAAACCGGCGCACGGCAGCGGCGATGTTTGTCTGGATATCGATCCGCGGGCGCTGACGGGGCATCACTGTCCGGTGGTGGCCAGCGCCACCCATATTCCATTTGCCGATAAGACCTTCGGGGCAGTCTTTTTGAGCCACGTGCTGGAGCACCTGCCGACGGTGGAAGACGCCCGGCAGGCGATTGAGGAAATGAAGCGGGTGGCGGACGAGGTCTATATCGTTTATCCTTCCCGTCAATCCATTGGCGGCTGGCTGACGCCGGGGCACCACTTGTGGGTCTGGCAGGATGGGGATAAAATTTACTTAAAACAACGCGGTGAGATAGACAACAGGGAGAACATCGTTGTTGAAGTTGGAAACCACCGGGCAGCCTGAGCAGTTACCTCAGACGGCTTCCGGTCAAAATAACGAACCTGGCTTCGAGCGGCTGGCGAAGCGGCTCTATCCTCATAATTCCCAAAAAAGGGCGCAATCTTTTTTACGCTTGAAGGATTATTATCAAAAAGCCTCCGGCGCCGACGTGCTGGTGATTCACAGTCCCGGCGGTTGGGGGAATACCAGTTGGCCGGGCATTCAGCATTGGGAAAAGAGCATTGTGACTGGAGTTACATTGACTCTGGAGAAACTCGGGTACAATAACATCATGGTGCAGTACTTCCGTAGCGGTGACGGCATCATGAGGCACCTGCGTGATTTTCCTAAAGAAATGCGGTTTTTCCTCACCGGCGCCAACTACCGCGCGGACGTGATGATGGAGGAATTGAGCTACCTGAGAGAAAAATTACCCTCGCTGAAGATAGTGCTGGTAGGCGCCAGCCAGGGGGCGGCTTTTGATAACGCGGCCATGATGCGGCTGAAAACGAACGATAACATCTACAGCATCGAGCTGGGGACATTTTTCCCCCACGTGAAGCACCGCAAACTCACCGCGC
>JAQTOJ010000168.1 GCA_028713395.1 Dehalococcoidales bacterium
CATTGCCGAATCTCATTTGACCATTCACACCTGGCCCGAACACGGCTACGCGGCGGCTGATACTTTCACCTGCGGCACGACGGTGGAGCCGGAAAAAGCCGCTGAAGTCATTATCCAGAAACTAAAACCGAAAAGTCACGCCATTCTATCTATGAACCGGGGCGTAATTAATAGTAAAGAAAAAAATACAGGGAAAAAATAATGGAAATCAGACACGACAAATGGTTTATCGATAAGATCAACAACAACCTGCTGCAGATGCATGCCATCGATGGAGTGTTATATTCCGGCAAAACCAAATTCCAGACGATGGAAATTCTTCACAGCCCGGCTTACGGCAAGATTCTGACCTTGGATAACAAGATCCAGTCCAGTGAAGTGGATGAATTTATTTATCACGAATCACTGGTGCACGCGCCGATGCTGGCGCACCCCAAACCGGAAAAGACCTTCATTGCCGGGGGTGGGGAGGGCGCGACCCTGCGCGAAATGTTGAAATACAAGACCGTGAAAAAAGCCGTGATGGTGGACATCGATAAGGGCGTGATTGATATCAGCAAGCAATACCTGCCCGATTATCATGCCGGGGCTTTCGACGATGCGCGTTCCAGACTGCATTATGTGGACGCCAGGAAATTCCTCGAGGAATCAAAGGAAAGGTACGATGTTATCGCCATCGATCTCAGCGAGCCGGTGGAAGAAGGTCCCGCTTATTTGCTGTATACCAAGGAATTCTACCAGATCGTGATGGATAAACTGACGGACGACGGGCTGATTTCCGTGCAGGCGGGCTGCGGCTCCTACCTTGAACTCTTAAATTTGAAATCCGTGAAAAAGACACTGGAAAGCGTGTTCCCCATCGTCAACGTCTACCAGGCGGACATCCCGTCTTTCGGCGGGCTCTGGGGATTCACCATCGGCTCGAAAACGATCGATCCCAGCAAGTTGACTGCCAAGGAAATAGACAAGCGCATTAAAGAACGCGGTCTGACTGATCTGAAATTCTACGACGGGCAAACCCACGAGGCGATGTTCACCCAGCCGAAGCATATCCGCAAGGCGTTGCAGCGCGGCGCCCGTTTGATCACCGACGATAATCCCCTGTACCTCTACGAGAGTAAAGGGTTATAAATTAACCAGGTTCTCCTGAATGCGCCTGAGGCGGGTGAAGGGTCTTGTGCAATCCACAAAAAGGCAAAGAGATTCTTCGGTCGGCCGGCTTCGCCGTTCTCCCTCAGAAAATTAGGACACGGAGTATACATTGTTTTGGCTTAGCGCGGCTTTAGCCAGCGCCGCCACGGCGGCGCTGGTAGCGATTATCGATAGTCACTTTCTCTCTAAAAAGATGCCGTCCCTCCGCAGTTATCTGCTGCCGGTGGGTTTAGCCCAACTGGCCATAGGGCTGGTTGTCTTTTTCCTCAATCCATTTCCTGCCGAGGTGGCACTACGCACCTGGCTGATCGCCTTCGGGGCCGGATTAACGAGCAGTGTGGCGGTGATGTTGATGCTAAACGTCATGCGCCGGGACGAAGTCTCCCGCGTGATCCCGGTGGTCAATACCTCGCCCATTTTCGTGGCCATACTGGCGGTACCGCTTTTGCAGGAAAAACTGCGCTTCGAGGACTGGCTGGCGATTCTGTTAACGGTGGGCGGGGCGGTGCTGATATCGATGCAGAAAAAGGGGAACGAAAAACAGGCGCGGCTTTCCGGTTCGTTTTTCCTGTTATTGATCGTCAGCCTGCTATTCGCCGTCAGTAACCTGGCGGTAAAATTCGCCCTTGAGGAATTGTCTTACTGGAATCTATACGTCATCACGTCCTGGTGTTACGGGCTGGTTTTCCTGGTATTTGCTTTACGCGGCAGTACCTTTAAGGCACTACGCAGGCTGCCGCAACGCAACCGGAACATGGCCTTCATTGGTTTCAATGAAATATTGGCGGTGGGCGCGGCAATATTGTCTTATGTTGCCATTGCCAACGGTCCGGTTTCCATGGCTTCGGCGATACTTAATATCCGGCCGGCGTTCGTTTTTCTGCTGGCGATTCTGGTCAGCCGTTTTCTGCCGGATATCATCGAGGAGCGCGTCACGGTGGAGACGGTGCGGCTCAAAGTGTTCGCCATGCTGATGGTGTTAGGCGGGCTGGCATGGTTAGCCCTGACCGCCCGCTAAAGACAGTTGGCCGGTTAACAGCTTTAGGATGACTAACGCCCTTTGAAATTAGGACGGCGTTTTTCCGCGAAAGCCCGCGCGCCTTCTTTAAAGTCTTCACTGGCCCAGATGCGCCCAAACAATTCCGCTTCCAGCTTTTGGGCTTCTTCTCCATTCATACCATAACCCCGGGCGATAGCCTCTTTGGAGGCTCTGACTCCCAACGGTCCATTCTGGCAGATTTTGTCCGCCCATTGCAGGGCGGTCGGCATGAGGTCTTTTAGCGGCACAACGCGGTTGACCAGCGCCATGCGGTAGGCTTCAGCGGCGTCAATCTGGTCGCCGAGGAGCATCAACTCCATCACATGGCTACGGGCTACCATCCGGGGCAACCTGGTGGTACAAGAAGAGCCGGCGAACAACCCCCTTTTAACCTCTGGAAAACCGAAGCGGGCATTATCCGCGGCCAAACGCAGGTCACATTCCATTGCCAGTTGCAGGCCACCGCCCAGACAGTACCCATGAATGGCGGCGATAAAGGGTTTCCAGATCTGTTCGGCGCGCACCCGCGTGTAGACACTGCCGGAGCCGGACCGGTTGCCGAACTCCTTGATATCCGCCCCGGCGGAAAAGGCTTTATCGCCCGCGCCGTGAACGATGGCTACCCAGGCGTCTTCATCATCTCGGAACTTGATAAAAGCCTCGCCGAGTTCCTGATGGAATTGCCGGTTCTGGGCATTCAGCGCCTCGGGGCGGTTCAAAGTAATCAAGACGACACGGTTTTGTTTTTCATAATTTATGATCATAATTCACCCTCACCTGTATCCTCTCCACTTTCGACTTCGCTCAAGTACAAGCCATCGAGGGAGAGGAAAAAATATATTGATGACAAATCCCTCGGTATCTCCCCTTAAACTTGAGGGGAGAGAATACGCTAGCCTTTTCTCCTCGATGGGGGAGGATAAATCTGGTATGCCGAAATTTATTTCTTGATAAATTTCCGGGCTTCGGCGCCGAAGGACTGCCCGCTGCCGGCGCCCTGGCAGATATCCGTTTCCAGCCGCAAGCCCCAATCCAGCGGGATGGACATGGACATATTGGTTGCCCGTTTGGCGCCTTCCATGAGACGCGGGTTGGCTTTGGCAATTTCTTCCGCCAGTTTTTTAGCCTCGGTCATGAGCTGGTCTTGAGGATAAATGTGATTGATCAAACCCAGCCTCAAAGCGTCCTGAGCGTTGATACGGCGCCCGGTGTAAAGCATTTCCTTGGCCATGCCGATGCCGACGATACGCGGCAGTCTCTGGGTGGAACCCAGATCCGGGATCACGCCCAGCGCCATTTCCGGCAGGGCAAAGACGGCGGATTCGACGGCGAGGCGGATATCGCAGCAGAGACTCAATTCCAGCGCCGCGCCCAGGCAGTAACCATTAACAGCGGCGATGACGGGCACCGGTAATTCCTCGAAGGCGGTGAAGAGCGATTTCAAAGCAAAGAGCTGCTCGTAGCCCGGCCGGTAAACACCGGCAAAAACCGCGCCCAGTCCGTCCCCGGCGATCATTTTCAAATCCATGCCGGCGCTGAAAGCGCGTTCCCCCGCGCCGGTGATGATGACCACTCTGATTTCGGGGTGTTCTTTAATATTGATGGCCGCAGCTTGCAACCCTTTGTAAACCTCCCGGTTGAAGGCGTTCATGGCTTCGGGGCGGTTCAGTGTTATCGTGGCGAGATGGTCGGCCACTTCAAATTTCACGGTATCGTTCACAGTCATTCACACCTCAATAGCAGCTTTCCGCCATTATGATAACGGGGTGCACTTGAGTAGTCAAATACCAAACGAAATCCGAAATCCTAATAACTAAATCCTAAATATACATAACGGCAAATCCGAAATACGAACATCGAAATCCTAATTAAATCAGGACGATGAAGCCGTTTTCCAGGTCAATTTACGCTGGAACCAGAGGGCAACGTTGACGAGCAGCAGCAGGGCGGGTACCTCTACCAGCGGGCCGATGACGGCGGTGAAGGCTTGCCCGGAACCGATGCCGAAAACGCCCACGGCTACGGCAATGGCCAACTCGAAGTTATTGCCCGAGGCATGGAAGGCGATGGTGACCGTCTTGCGGTAATCGCCGCTCAATTTCCGGCCCATGTAGAAAGAAACAAAGAACATGACGACGAAATAGATGAGCAGAGGTAAAGCGATACGCAGCACGTCCAGCGGCAACTGCACGATGATATCACCCTTGAGGGAGAACATGACGACAATGGTAAAGAGCAAGGCGACCAGGGTGATGGGACTGATTTTAGGGACGAACCTGGTTTCGTACCACTCTTTGCCTTTGGTCTTCAGAAAAACAAAACGGGTGAGCATGCCGCCGAAGAAGGGGATGCCGAGGTAAATCAAAACACTCTGCGCCACCTGCCAGATACTGACCTGGACGACCATACCTTTCAAGCCGAAGAGCGGCGGCAATACGGTGATGAAGAGATAGGCGAAAAAGGAATAAAAAAC
>JAQTOJ010000169.1 GCA_028713395.1 Dehalococcoidales bacterium
CCATCCCGTATCGCTTCCAGGTAGCCTTTGATGTTAGAAAGCGGCGTCCGCAATTCGTGGGCCGTATCCGCCACCATATCGCGGCGGAGCGTCTCCATGCGCTGCAAGTCGTCTGCCATCGAATTAAAAGCCGTCGCCAGTTCCCCGATCTCCCCTTTGCCTTCATACGGCACGCGCTGTGAGAAATCCCCCTGCCCGAACTGCCGCGCTTTATTGGTCAGCTCCTTGACCGGCGCTGAGATACGGCGTGACAGTATGACTGTGATGATCAAAGCAATCGCTATTGCCATTAAACCGCCGATAATCAGAAAACGTGTGATCCGGTTCGCCAAATCAGAAGTGATGGGATAGGGTATATTCTCGGGGTTGGCGTAAAGCACCCCCACCTGGATTTGCTGCGCCATTTGCGGCCCCATGATCATACCCCCGGCCACCTGAAGGCGAATGAACATGGGAATTCCTGTACTGTTAGTATATGTTTTGCCCACCTGATTGTGGTCGGTGGCGGCGATGATCTGACCGTCCAAGCCGGTGATAATTATTTTCTGGTGATCGATCTTGCTCAATTCGTCCACGCCATCCTGCACGCCATCCCATGAAAGATTCCTGGCATAGTAGCTGGAAAAAACATAAGTGTAGCGGGCAGTTTGGTCTTGTAAAGCCTGTTGCCCATATTGCTGTAGTTGGCCTCCGGTGTTCTGGTAAACAAAGATAGATACCGTGCCGATGGCAATGATGATCACCGCCACGAAAGCCAGTAACAGCCTGAATTGCAGCTTATGTATCATTTTTCAGACCCGTCGAACTTGTATCCGGCGCCGTAAACTGTCTTTATATAATGTATCTGTTTGGATTCGGCATCCAGTTTCCGCCGCAGATTTAGAATGTGCACATCCACCGTCCGGTCGAAACCTTCGAAGTCATAACCGAAGACCATTTCTATCAATTGTTCGCGGCTGAAAACTCTGCCCGGGTCTCTTGCCATTACCCCGAGTATCTTGAATTCGATCGGGGTCAACTTGATGCTTTTGCCCCCGATGCTCACTTCACGGTTGGGGAAATTGATGGTTAAATCACCACGCCTGATTTCCGCCGGGCCGCGTAGCATGGCTTCTTCCGGCAGCCTCCGTAAAACGGCGCGGACACGGGCAGCCAGTTCCCTTGGACTGAACGGCTTGGTCACATAATCATCGGCGCCCAATCCCAGCCCTGTCAGTTTATCTTCTTCCGTGGTGCGCGCCGTGAGCATGATCACCAGCACGTCGAACTCGTTCTTGATCGTGCGGCAAATATCCAGTCCGCTCATGCCGGGCAGCATCAGATCCAGCACCATCAGGTCGGGGTGTAACTGTCGTGCCATTGCCAGGGCTTCATTGCCCTCGGCAGCCGTAAACACCTTATAACCGTCACGCGCCAGGTAGAGCTTCACCAGTTCTACCGTTTTGGCGTCATCATCCACCACCAGCACTTTTCTACCGGACATTTTAATTTGACTCTCCCATGATTCCTCCTCTCCCTCGGATGGGAGAGGACTCAGGTGAGGGTGAAAGTATCTGGTTCTCCCAACGTCTTTGCGCGTCCGCATTTGCGGACGCGGCAATCTCTGGGAGGTGGGGTTACCCCATCCTGAATTCGTTTATCATCCGCCTCAGCGGATTATTCAGTATTACAACTTCACTACTATCATATACTAACCGTCAATTGTTAAGAAATGATGAAAACTTGTCTCTTAAAAAAGAGAGAAGGAGGAAAGCGACTTCCTCCTTCTTAAGAGTGAACTTTTTTGCCTGGTGTCTTGCCTAAGGGCTTACTTAGTTGGTCGTCGTAGTCGAAGTCTGGTTACCGTTACGCACTCCGAAACCTCCACAGCCTCCGCCAAACCCGCCTCTACCACCTCTGCCCATCATGCCGCCGGGTCCTATACCATCAATACCCGAGGGTTTGGAGTTCATCCAGGTTTTATAAGCGTCCGCCTGCGCCTGGGTGATTTTGCCATCGGTAACCATTTGTGCCAGCCATGCGTCCAATTGTTCCGACCGCAGTTCCGTCTGCGCCTGGTCGAAAGCCGCCTGGACTTTAGTCTGGTCAATGCCCAGAATCGCGGCGACCTTGGCGGCAAATTTATCAGCCACGGAAGTGGTCGTAGTCGTGGTGCTGTTATCTGCCAACGCAATACCGCCGATGGTGCCGAGAATCACGAGAGCCGCCAGTATTGCGCCCGCGATCATAAACTTTTTCTTACGAGTCATTCTTCTTCACCTCCCTTCATTTACACAGCATAACAGGCAATTATTAAGACATTATTAGGAAACCTGCCTGTCATTCTAAAGCGAGTTCGACACAGGAGGGCGCGGCAATCTCTGAACAGGGGATCATTGCTTCCGTAATATTGTCTGTGTTCTTGGTGGCACAGGCATACTACCTGCGTATTCTCCCGTCATTGCGAACCAGAGGTGAAGCAATCCCAGGGGGGAACGAAATCAAGTAGTACAAAGTGGAGAAAGCTTTTTTATCCCTCTCTCCTTAGCAAGGAGAGATACAGAGAGAATTGTTAAGAAACCCTTTCCTCTCTGCCGCACTTCACACAAATGCGGTAAAGCACGGATTTCCTCATAAAGGTCTTATCATCCACCCTTTCCAGACGGATGACGCGCTTCCACTCACTTTTACCGCAGGCAGGGCATTTCATAGCCCTATGATAACACAATCAAGGAAACGGCTCGGTGAATTGTGGTAAATGACGATACTTTCCAGTTGCCGGCATCGCCGTTTTGATACATAGCTCTGACTCTCCACCAATACTTGGTTCCGGGCTTCAGGCTCGAATCCAGTGGAATTTGGTACGAATTCGTTAGGGTAGTAGCTTCATAGTTTACAACAGTAAACTTGTTTTCGGATTCAGTATCTTCGGTTATTTCAAATTGATAACTAATAGCTCCAGGCGTCGCTATCCAGCTAAATACAGGACTGTAAGAAACATCAGTTGCCCCTCCCGTTTCCAGTACAACGGACTCTATTTTAGGTGGCGCTGGATAGAGCGAGGTAAATTCCGGTTGGGTTGTCTTAAAACTATGAATTATTGTTTCTATAGTGCCAGCATATAACTCATAGTCTGATTCTTTGGTTGATATTACTACCCGGTAGATATACATATCTCGGATCACGTACAACCTGATGGATTTAACGGTGAGCTCTGGCGGACTTAATTGACTTAACACCATCCATTCGGTAGCTTGGTAGTGCCCTTGCCAAATTGTGTTGGTATGCCCGAGTATCCGATAAGTTGAATAATTGCTATTGGCTAGTATTTCGTTATCAATGATGTCGGATACGTTATCTGTTTGAGTAATTTGGAAGGGGGCAATCTGGATTAATATACCTTGTCCATCTATTGTTAATCCTCCTTTTAAGTTAGGCAAACCTGAAAATCTAATCTCCCATGAACCGGGGCACCTTATTTGGTATCCGTAAGCGCGGTTTGAAGCTGTTGTCCACGTTTCTTTAATTGCAAAGTCACTCTTGGTGTCAGATTTGCATGACACACCGAAAATTACTGTGTTTAACAGAATAACTGCTGTGATCAATAACCTGTTTCTCATGGTTCTCTTATCAATGATATTCATCAGTGATTATAACGTTGAAAGATATAAACGTCAACAGAACGCGTTCGGTGAATTCTTTTAGAGACTTCCATCACAGACAGCCTCACCTCGTCTGTTCCATCATGTAGCTAACGGACATTTCAGGAGGTGAATTATGTTCTGGATGATGAATGGCTTTGATCGCGGCTGGTGGTGGGTGGGCGGCATTTTCATGCTGCTTTTCTGGGGCGGTATCATCGCTCTGGTGATTTGGGGAATTTCCCGCATGACGCACCGGGGTATGGCCATGCGCCACATGCACATGGGGCATATGGGCGCGGAAGAGCCGCTGGATATCGCTAAAGCCCGCTATGCCAAGGGCGAAATTACCAAAGAACAGTTCGAACAGATCAAAAAAGACCTGATGTAGGCATGAAGAAAACGCCTGCCAAATCGGTTCAAGCGGGCGCCCCATCGCCCGGGGTTGACGCCTATATCGCAGCCTTGCCCGAACCGCAAAGGGCCGCGCTGGAAAACCTGCGGCAGGCGATTCGCCGGGCTGCTCCGGGTGCCTCTGAACAATTGAGTTACCACATCCCCACGTATAAGCAAAATGGCTGGTTGGTGGCTTTCGCGGCTTTTGCTTCGCACCTTAGCTTTGTCGTCATGCGGGAGGCGCTGGTCAATGAACATGCGGCGGAACTGAAAGGGTTTAAAATCAGCGGCACTTCAATCCATTTCAGCCCGGAAAAACCGCTACCGCAAGACCTTGTCATGAAGCTGGTGAAGGCGCGTGTGCGGGAAAACGGACTGAATGCGAAAAAGTGATGCGGATACGGAGAACCTGAGCCGCCTGGGATTCGAACCCAGAACCTAATGATTAAGAGTCATTTGCTCTGCCAATTGAGCTAGCGGCCCATGTAACTATTCCCAAAGTATTAGTGTACCAGACACCGGCATTCACGGCAAACATCAGGGCATTTGGTTCTCCCCGTTTTTGGTTGGTATTTAGCGGTTAATCGCTAACTGATCATGACTAGCTATAATCGGGTTATGGCA
>JAQTOJ010000170.1 GCA_028713395.1 Dehalococcoidales bacterium
TGGATCATCTACGGCTTCACCGCCGGGTTCGCCGACCCCAAGTTCGTGGCTTACGATTCCCATACCATCGTCCCGTTCTCCATACTGCCGGTGGTGGCTTATTGGCCGGAAGAATTTGCCAAAACCTCCGCCTTTTTGGATGAATGGGTAGTCAAGGAAAAACTGATGCCGGCGGTGGTCTATCCGCTGGAGAAAATTGCCGAGGCTGAAAAAGCCCTGAAGAACGGCGCTTCCACCGGCAAGATCGTTTTCAAAATTTAGAACAAGTACAGTTAAGGGAGGGGGCGTTTGCCCCCTCCCTTTTTACTTTCCATCCTCGCGAAAGCGGGGATCCAAAAGACAGCTTTCATTTTCGTCTTTCTTTAGCCATATGAGGCATTGTTTACTAAATCATTTTTAGCTAGACTAATGATATGAACGGCAATAATCGCTTCGACATCAAACCCGGGATGCGGGTCAATATCGTCCTGAAAGCCGATCAGCGCAGCGGCAAACTGACGCCCGGCGTGGTGCAGCAGGTTTTGACAAAAAATCCTGCTCATCCGCACGGCATCAAGGTAAGACTGGTGGACGGGCAGGTGGGACGGGTCAAGGAAATCAGAGGCTAGGCTGGCTTCTGCCTTTTCAACCTCTCCAACTCGTATTCCAAATCTTCGAGCTCGCGTAGCATGGCCGGACGGGAATCTACATCATCAGGTTTACCTAATTCCCAATTGGCCGGATTGGCGCTGATATATTGTCTGACAGCATTTAGTTCTTTCTCAGTGCGAATGACCCTTTCGTAGTAGTTGCGTTGCCAGACCGGACTACCCTGCAAATGCCCCATGCTGTTGATGCGGCGGGATGAAAAAGATTTTAACGCCCGGATGATTTCGGATAGCGGCGTATTGGAAGGGGATACCATCGTGGCCGTAAGGGCGGGTTTGAAACCCGCCCTTACGATTAATACCAGATACCTGTTCATCGTCCATAACCAGCCGTATTATATACCAAATTTCGGTTGCTATTTTAGTTTATACGATGTATATTATGGCTAAATATCGCAAATGATGAGCAAAAAGTTTTTACACCTGTAACGGTTGGTAATTTGAACGAGAAAGAGAACAATCCTAACAGAAAACACGACGGGTTAAAGTGGGTAGCTCGGGTCGTAATATCCTTGGGGCCACTGATCCCTTTGTTATACATCATGTTTTATTTTCTGGTAATAAAGCAACTAGGGCCACGTTATTGGTCTTACCTTGAATTTAGTTTTTATATTTTTCTGTTCGTGATTACTACTATCAGTTGGTTTGCGCCGGTGTTTGGCGGGATTACAACCGTTATTGTAGCTCTTTTCCGCGCAGCTTATGTTTCTATTGGTACTGCCTGGGCGACAAGTGGAAGCGGTCCTTTACTGGACTCTTTGACGGTTTTTGACAGCTTATTACTGGTAGTCGGTGGTATATTATCCATCATTTGGGGTGTCAGACATAGAAAGAGGATAAATCGTGAACATAATTAGGTATTTGATCATATCGAATGTATGTCTTTGTATAGCGGTGTTATTTGTGACTAACGGCTGTTCATATAGAGCCGAGCATCTAGAAATTATCACAATTCGGACAGAAGACGGAATATACAAGAGCCCCGCAATTAGCGGTGATATTGTTATTTGGCTGGAGCACAGGAATGGGGTTGAAAATATATATGGGTATAATTTGCTTACCAATGCGGAATTTCCCATTTTCTCGAGGGATGAACCTTATGAGATGGCAGATTATATTAAGAATCCGGATGTAAGCGGTGACATTGTGGTTTGGGAACAAGTAATAAAGGTGCATTATCTTCAGGACAATCTTGATCATTATGACAGTGATATTTGGGGATGTAACATCGTTACCGGTGAACGGTTTCCTATCTGCACCGATGAAGGTAACCAGTCACACCCAAGAATTTCTGGAGAATACGTTTATTGGCGTTACAACTACCAAATTTGGGTTTACGATCTGATCACAAAACAAGTAATTGTGAAATTACCCACTGAAAAATATAAATCTGATTCATATTGTAAAATTGAAGGTGAAAACATTATCTGGCAGATCAATTCCACCACCCTTAAGGGATATAACCTGAAAGACAGAAGTGAATATGTAGTTACTTCAAAACTACCTGATAATTTTATCGATATAAATGGTGAAAATATCTTTTATATTGATAAAAGCCCTACCTCCTCTTTATGGCGGCAAGGGAGAAGCGGGGATGCGGTTATCTATAACATAAAAGCCCAGACCTCCGTTCGCCTCCCTAAAACATGGGCTCCCATAGATTCGCTTATTATTAAAGGAGATATTATCCTTTGGAATACAGGCACCGAAGTTTTTGGCTATGATTTGAAAACAAAAACTAGTTTTTCCTACGGGGATGAAGCCCGATTTATCCTGGGCAACGAAAGTGATTTTGATGGGAACACCATCGTATGGACGCGTACTGAATTCAATAACGATGGTATTTTTGTGGCCAGGATTAACCCTGATCCGAACTAAACAAATTGAAAATGTATCTCCGGACCGTCAAATTCCGATGTCCACTGACATGGATTTTGCCTCGGTAATACGCACTTTCTCCACTGCCCTCAATGACTGACTAAGTATTTCCTCTATTTGACCCTCCATATGCCGTGTGCTACTATTAAATTCTAATCAGGCACCCCTTGCCACGCGGAGTCCTTTTGGGGCTCTAATTTTTTCAAAAGTCGGTAAACAGTACTTTTTCCGGTTTCAGGAAAGCGATGCAGGTAGAGCAAGAGCTAGCACAATTTTCCCCCGAAAAAGAGATGCTCCTGACCATTGGAGTGTTTGACGGGGTGCATCTAGGACACCGGTTCCTCATCTCCCGGCTGGTGGCCGAGGCGAAACAACACAACCTTTTAAGCGGCGTCGTCACTTTTAAGGAACATCCCCGTAAGTTGATTGCACCGCATATGTTTTTACCCCATCTCTCCACTCTCGCTGAACGTGAACGCCTTCTGAAACAAGAAGGCGTTGCTGTTGTTATCGCCCTCTCTTTTACCCCGGAACTGGCGGCTTTATCCGCCACCGACTTCGTTAAACTGCTGCAAAAACACCTGAAAATGAAGGGGCTGGTCATCGGGGCGGATTTCGCCCTGGGCGCCAAACGTCAGGGAGACGCGGCTTTTCTTAAAGCATTGGGCGAAAAAACCGGCTTCACCGTGACCGTCGTGCCGCACAAAAAAGTGAGCAATGAGACGGTCAGCAGCACCGCCATCCGCCAGGCGATGGCAGACGGCGAGATGGAAAAAGTCACCCGCCTGCTGGGGCATCCCTTCAGCTTGCAGGGCAAAGTGGTGCCGGGGGATCACCGCGGCGCCGGACTGGGCTTCCCCACCGCCAATTTCAATCTCGATGCCGACCAGGCATTGCCGCCGGACGGCGTTTATGCCACCTGGGCGCATGTCATTGGACACCGCTACCAGGCGATGACCAACATCGGCAAGCGCCCCACCTTCGGGAAAAACGAACGCAACATCGAGACATTGATCCTCGATTATGATAAAGACCTTTACGGCAAAGACCTGCGCATCGAGCTTATTGCCCGTTTGCGCGACGAAAAGAAATTCAACACCCCGGAAGAACTGAAACGGCAGATCGCTGACGACGTAAAACGCGGCAGTGAAATACTGGCTGCCAGGAGCCGGAATTAAAATGGATCTGAACTACCTTTTGAAAAGAGGCGTCTCTGAAATTATCTCCGAAGCGGAGTTAAGGCAACTGCTCGGCAGCGGCAAAAAACTGCGTCTGAAAGAAGGGTTCGACCCGAGCAGCACGGATATTCATCTGGGGCACATGGTCGGCTTGAGGAAACTGCGGCAGTTCCAGGAAATGGGGCACCAGGTGGTGCTCATCGTCGGGGATTGGACGGCGCAGATCGGCGACCCTTCCGGGGCTTCCGCCACGCGGCGTATGCTCACCGCCGAAGAGGTGAAGGCCAACGCCGAAACCTATATGAAGCAGTTCTTCAAAATCGTCGATATCAAAAAGACCGAAGTCCGCTGGCAGAGCGAGTGGTTCGGGAAGTTCACGCTGGCAGATGTCATCAAGTTAACCAGCCGCTTCACCGTGGCGCAGATGCTGCAACGCGAGGATTTCAACAACCGTTTCAATGCGGGCAAACCGCTGGCGGTCACCGAGCTGCTTTACCCCATGCTGCAAGGCTACGATTCGGTGGTGGTGCAGGCGGACGTGGAATTCGGCGGGCAGGACCAGAAATTCAATCTGCTGGTGGGACGCCAATTACAGGAGATGATGGGGCAAAAACCGCAGCAATTGCTTATGACCCAGTTGCTCGTGGGGCTGGACGGCGTGCAGAAGATGAGCAAGAGCCTGGGCAACTATATCGGCGTGGATGAACCGGCCAACGAAATCTATGGCAAGGTGATGTCGCTGGCGGATAGTATGGTCATACAGTATTTCGACCTGTTGACGGACGTGCCGGATGATGAAATAAAGGCATTCCAGACGCAGCTCACCGGCGGCGCCAACCCCATGGAATTGAAGAAACGCCTGGCGCGGGAACTGGTGACGCAGTTGCACGGCCACGAGGCGGCCTTACAGGCGGACGAGCATTTTAC
>JAQTOJ010000171.1 GCA_028713395.1 Dehalococcoidales bacterium
GTGCGATGTGCATCCTAACGCAATGAACGGCACGTTCATTGTGCAGTAGAGCATAATTAAAAAGACCAGACAAAAATGAGCGAGCCTTAGCTCGCTCATTTTTATTTCCTCTATAATAGGGGGAGTCGTAATCCCGAGAGTTGGTACGATTACAGTTGGCTTATCCCATGTAAAATATGGGGATGAGATTTCATCGAGATGGCAAGGGAGTTAGGTTTTACTTCTTATGGCTTCCAACCTAAAAGTTACTACTCCATCAGGACAACAGAACTCATTATGAGGATATATTAAATTTTCGTTGCCATCTCTAACCATCGATATCAATGGTAATACTACGACCAACGATTCCGGGCAAAATCCACCCGGGCATCCATACTCAAACTCAAACACATCACCTACTTCGAGTCCTAAACGGCATCGTTTCGGGGAATTATCCGGCGACAAAGACAAGACAATTATCTTGAAAGAGTAGTCTTCTTTATACACCAGCTTCATTACAACCTCCAGTAGTCTATGATTTTTGAAAAGCTCAAAGCCGTTTTTCGTAGAAAATGATTTCCAGTCCCGCATAAACAGTGCGGTTGGTTTCGTGATAGCCGTTTTTTTGATAGAAGTTTTGTGCCTGAATTTGTTTCGTGGTGGTGTCCAGTACCAGACTGGTGTAACCATATTCTTTGGCAATATTTTCCAACTTATCCAGAATGACCTGTCCGTAACCTTGATGCTGGAAATCAGGATGGACGCGCATGCGCTTTATTTCACCAACAGAATCCGACTTTTTTCTGAGCGCGCCCATGCAGACGATATTATCCCCGATCAAGCCTACCAAGAAATCACCGCCATCGATCAAATAATGTGCGGGGATTTCGTTGAAATCATCGTTCCATGGTCCACCCGGGAGCATAGCCCCGGTGGGTCGTAAGGCATCGTAGTGCAATTGCCAGACGGCAGCTTTATCCTCAGGTAAATAACGGCGAATCACTAATCTTTTATCCATTCTGCCACCAACTGTTCGATTTCCGAAAACCTGCTTTGTTCCATATCGAACCAGTGAATCCTTTCATCCTCCAGCCGGAACCAGGTGTACTGTTGCCGGATGAAGCGATGGGTGCCGACTTTGATGCGGTAAATCGCTTCTTCCAGTGTCATTTTGCCGTTAAGGTATTGCCCAATTTCACGATAGCCGATGCTGGACATGGCGGGTAAATCAAGTGCGTATCCTCTGGAAATGAGACCCTTCACTTCGTCAACAAAACCAGCCGTGAACATGACGTCTACCCGGGCATCGACACGGGCATATAGGGTTTTGCGAGAAGTGGTGAGACCGATGATTTGCACATCAAAAAGCGGAGACTGTTTACGACGTAGCGAGGAAAATGTATCCTTGCCCTGACGGTTCACTTCCAGCGCCCGGATGACACGGCGTACATTGCGGGAATCAATCTTGGCAGCGGCCACCGGGTCAACCAGAGTCAGTTCTCGATACAGTTCATCAGCTTTACCCTCCGCGGCTTTTTGTTCAAGTTTCCGGCGGAAAGCCATATCCGGCGAGACCGCAGGGATGACCCAGCCTTCGATGGTTGCCCAGATGTATTGCCCGCTGCCACCCACTAGTAAAGGAATTTTCCCTCGCGACTGGATGTCGTTAATAGATTGATAAGCCAATTTCTGATATTCGGCGAGGCTGAAATCGTCATCTGGATTGATTATGTCAATTAAATGATGGGGAACGGATTTTAATTCCGCGGGCGAGGGCTTGGCGGTGCCGATATCCATATAGCGGTAAACCTGACGGCTATCCGCATTGACAATCTCTCCACGGTATTTTTTCGCCAAATCTAATGCGAGGCTAGTTTTACCAATGCCGGTCGGACCGATAATAGCGATGAGCTTGTTCATGTCACCATGAGTCCGCCTGAGGTGGACGAAATGGGTCTCTTTGCCGAGTGGAACAGATTCATTCGTGGTTTCACTCCTGAGAATGACAGTTAATTTGGGCGGTTTGCTTGACGATACTGATGAATTGATCAGGTTTCAGGCTGGCGCCGCCGACCAACGCACCATCGATTGCCGGCATGCCGGCAAATTCCTGAATATTATCCATGGTCACACTACCACCGTAAAGAATTCTGACACATTGTGACGTCGATTCAGTGCTTAATTCTTGAATTATTTTCCGTATCCGACTGATGACCGCGTTCGCCTGGGTGCCATTGGCGGCTTTACCTGTGCCGATAGCCCAGATAGGTTCATAAGCAACTACCAGGTTTTCACTCAAAGTGACATCTTTTAAAGAGGCTTTGAGCTGACCTGTCACCACTTCGGAAGTCAAGCCGTCTTCGTATTCAGCAAGTTTCTCCCCTACACAGAGAATGGGTTTCAATCCAAACTTAAGGGCGGTTTTTAGTTTTTTGTTGACGACCTCATCTGTTTCCTGGAAATACTGGCGGCGTTCCGAATGACCCAAAATGACATATTCGCACAATCCGGTCAACATCAGCGGGGAAATCTCGCCGGTAAAGGCGCCCTTTTCTTCAAAATGCAGGTTCTGCGCGCCGACTTTTAGTTGACTGCCTTTCAATATTTCATGAACAGCCGACAAAGAAATAAAAGGCGGGCAAACTACCTTTTCGACATCATGGATAGCATCCAGGTGCGGTCTCATATCATTGACCAGCTTGACGGCTTCCGCGAGATTGGTATTCATTTTCCAGTTACCGGCGATCAACGGTAAACGCATATTTTGCTCCTATAGTTAGTAGTAACAATGTAGCACATAGCAGGCATGGTTTTAAAGCCTTTTTGTTTACCACGTTTTTATAGTATACTGCGTTAATCAATAGATTCCACAGCAAGGAGAAATAGATGCACGTACCCATGAAGGTGCTGGATTATGACACGTTGCTGAGGCTGAATGCTAGTAGTAAAAAAGAATCGCGCAGTCAGCATATAGCAGTGGAAAATTTACCCGCGCGAAAAGAAAAACCGTTTATCATAAATTTTCATTTCGATCACGAGTGGCAAGGGCAAAAAGATATACGTTGTTCCGTCATATTGAAGCCAGGGATACTGACCGCATGGCTGGATGTATCGCTTGAGGAATTTGATGCGATCCAAGTAGTTCAGATGCCGGAACTTGACTGGGAAGCAGCAGTTTGCGTAGGCATTCCGGCATGGGTGAAGTAAATTAAAGTTGATAGATTGCAGCAATCAGCGGTCAGCTATTTGTTTGCCGGAGCGGAAGGTAGAATGCGGATTTTACGCTCATAACGACACTCCAGGTAACTCTCAAATTAATAGAAGGGTATACAGGAGGAAGGTAAGATGACCGAATATCCATTGGTACAACCGGAACCTTTACGGCAGTTTTGTATTGAGGCTTTGAAAAAAGCCGGGATACCGGATGAAGATGCCTGCATCGTCGCGGGAATTCAGTTAGAGGCTGATTTACGCGGCGTCCACAGTCACGGCAGCATCGCCATCATTGGGTACGCGGGTAGGATCAAAGCCGGGGGCAACAAAGCCAACCCAAACATCCACATCATCAGTGAGGCACCGGCCTACGCGCTGGTGGACGGGGATGACGGACTGGGGCAAATCGTGGCTTACCGCGCTATGGAGATATGTATTCGAAAAGCCAAAGCGACCGGATTGGCATGTGTAGGTGTAAACAATTCCAGCCACTTCGGCGCAGCCGCCAGTTATGCCATGATGGCGCTAAAAGAAAATTTGATCGGGGTGGCGACGACGAATGCCGCCGCCATCATCCCGCCAACCGGCGGAAAAACCGGCATCTTCGGCACGAATCCGATATCCGTGGCCGTGCCCACAGGGCATTCTTTCCCGGTAGTGCTCGATATGGCCACCAGTACAGTGGCGACACAGAAAATCGTGCAGGCGTACCGTGAAGGGCAGAAAATTCCGGCGGGCTGGGGCATGGATAAAGAAGGGAATACCACCACTGATCCATTGACCGCGCTAACCAGCGGCATCCAGCCGCCGCTCGGTGGATATAAAGGCTATGGACTGGCAATGATCGTGGAAATACTGGCTGGCGTGATGACCAGCGCCCGCTTCGGAAGGGCGACCGAGGGTAAAAACTGGGCGCTGGGGAATCATTTGAATGTCGGGCATTTTTTCATCGCCCTCAACCCTGCGATGTTCCTACCGCTGGATGAATTTAAGAGCAGGGTTGAACAATTGATTACAGATGTGAAAAGCGTGCAGTTGATAGAAGGCACGCAAAAGGTCTATGTGCCGGGGGAAATCGAATGGGAAAAGCGCAATAAATATCTGAAAGAAGGCATCCCCTATCCGCCTGCAGCGCTGGCGCAGTTGGAGAAATTCGGGCAGGAGATCGGAGTTGGGGTGAAGTTGAGGTAGTATTGAAATGGATTCCCGCTTTCGCGGGAATGGGATCCAGTATTATCCAGTGTTTTTACCCATCTCAGTCATTATTATGTCACGTAATCGCGGGTTCATATCCAAAGCCGTCATTTCATCCTTGGTTACCCAATTCATATCCGCAGCGTCTGATTGAGCGCGGGCGGTCCCGCTTACATATTCCGCCAGATAATCGACATTAATAAAATGATAACGTACTTTCCCTGCCTCATCGCGGATAATACT
>JAQTOJ010000172.1 GCA_028713395.1 Dehalococcoidales bacterium
ACCGCGAAGAATGCCGGTATACGCATTGTAATGATTACAGGCGATTACGGTTTGACGGCCGATGGCATCGCCCACAGTGTCGGGATATCGGGACAAACCATGACCCGCATTATTTCCGGTTACGAACTAAACAGTATGAATGATGACCAACTTAAGAGCGAATTAAGCGAACACCATGAAATAATCTTCGCGCGAGCAACGCCCGAACACAAATTGAGGGTGGTAAAAGCGTTACAGGCGCAAGGATCGGTGGTGGCCGTAACAGGCGATGGCGTCAACGATGCGGTTGCCCTGAAACAGGCAGATATAGGGGTGGCGATGGGGTTATCCGGCACCGATGTGGCGCGCGCCGCATCGGAAATGGTGATACTGGACGATTCTTTCGCTTCCATCATCCGTGCGGTCCGTTACGGACGGGCAGTATATGATAATATCCGGCGGGTGGTGATCTACCTGTTTTCACATAATTTAGCCGAACTGATTCCCTATTTGTTTGCCACCGTGGCAGGGATTCCGCTGGTGCCCTTAAATGCTTTGCAAGTACTGGCGATCGATCTGGGTTCCGATGTTCTGCCGGCGTTAGCTTTGGGAGGCGAAGAACCGGAATCTAACGTCATGCAAAGGCCCCCCAGGGCCAGAAAGTCCAGGTTACTCAACAGGGAGACTTTCGGACGGATATTGTTTCTAGGTGGGATACAATCGGTTGGCGCTATCGTGGCATTCATGGCGGTATTGATGAGAGCCGGGTGGGTGTGGGGGACCGCGTTGCCGGTGCATGATCCGCTGTACAGACACGCGATCACGGCAACTCAGGCGGCGATCGTCATTTCACAGATATTCAATAGTTTTGCGGTAAGGACGTCACTGGCATCGGTCTTTACCAAAGGACTCTTAAGTAACCGCCGTTTGCTCGGAGCTCAGGTGATCTCGGTAGCCATTATCGCACTGATAAGTTATACGCCGGTATTGCAAGAAGTTTTCAACACTGCTCCATTGGACATAAAAGACTGGTTGATTGTTACGGCATTTGGCGTTATTCTTTTTGTAGCTGAGGAACTGAGAAAAGCCGTAATAAGGAAGAAATACCGCCATCCCAGGACAAAAGGAGGTAGTTGATGCATATTATCGTAGTTGGTTGTGGAAGGGTGGGCGCACGACTCTCTTCTTTGCTAAGCAGCGCCGGAAACTCGGTAGT
Organism: Dehalococcoidales bacterium; assembly: GCA_028713395.1. Lineage (GTDB taxonomy): Bacteria > Chloroflexota > Dehalococcoidia > Dehalococcoidales > Fen-1064 > JAQTOJ01. The sequence goes on from JAQTOJ010000172.1 coordinate 1,196, forward strand.
GGTCATAGATAAGGATGCCCAAGCTTTCGAGAGACTAGAACGTACTTTTCACGGAAAAACTCTCGAAGGAATCGCCTTCGATCGAAAGCTCTTGATAGAAGCCGGGATAGAACATGCCGATGCATTGGCCGCGGTGACGGGTGGCGATAATTCGAATATCGTGGTAGCCTCCGCAGCGTTGGATGACTTCCGTGTTCCCAGAGTGATGGCCAGGATTTCGGATCCGATAAGGGCGGATATGTTTTCCAAATTGGGGATCATCACGATTTCTTCAACTATCTGGACATCCACGAGAATGTACGAATTCATCATATCACCGGAATTACACAACGTTTTCAGCGTCGGCAGTACCGGGGTGCAACTATACGAGTTTGAAGTGCCTAATTTACTGGTCGACCGCAGCGTGCGCGACTTGAATGTGGCTTCAGAGATCAGAGTGGTAGCGATTACGCGGGAGAGTAAAGCTTTCATACCGGTATTAGGCACGACATTCCAGAGCCGGGACCGCGTCTTGGCAGCCGTGGATATGAGGGCGCTGGAAAAACTAAAAGCCATGCTGGGAATGATAAGTTGAATTTAACCAAGGAGGCAAACAGATGCAGCCGTTAAACATTTTAGTGATCGGAGCCGGTAAATTAGGCAGGGAAAGCGGACAGCGTTTTGTGGCTGCCGGTTATAAACTGACGATAATTGAAAAAAACCATGACTCCGCGGTAAAAGCCCAGGAATTGTTCGGGGGCAGTTTGATACAAGGTGACGGATGTGACCCTAAAATATTGGAAAGGGGCGGCATTTCAAGGGCAGCAGTAATCCTGGCTGCGACCGGAGATGATGAAGACAATATAATTATCGCCGAGCTGGCGCACCGTGTTTTTGATGTGCCCTTTGTAATGGCGCGGGTGAATCGGCCGGAAAATCAATGGTTATTTACAAAAGCGCGGGGTGTGGATTATGCGTTTTGCCCGGTTTGCGTCGCAGCCGATTTGATACAAACGGCGATGGAGAAGCAATTAAAAGCTTAGTCCTGTATTCCATTCTATCAACATTGTTTTAATAAGTTATCCAGTTCATCTAAACCGCAAATACGGGGGCAATCTGTGATTTGCGGAGAAACATCATCTCGGTCAAGCAAGACAGGTTGGATACCGACATTGCGGGCGCCGAGGACATCGTTAACGTACTGGTCGCCAATATGCATGGTTTCCGTTGGGTTCACCTGAGCCAGGGCAAGAGCTTTGAGAAAGATGGGGGCGGCAGGTTTTTCCGCGCCGACTTCACCCGAGGTGACGGTGAAATCAACCAGGTGGGTGATGCCGAGTTCCCGGCACTTGGAGTTGATCTCTTTTTGGAGATTGCTCAAAATCCCTACCGTCAGGTTTTTTTTACGCAAAGATTCCAGAGCGGGCAATACATCGTCATAGAGCACGAACTTGACGGTCAACTCGCGGGAGCGCTTCATCAATTTTACAGCTAGATCGTCCCTGGCGGCGATGCCGCTGTGCTTGAGCACAATCAATTGGTATTGAATCTGTACGCCAGCCTGTTCGGCAGCGCTACGCCGCCCGATGGGTAAACGGGCGTGTTCTTCGTAGTAGTATTTATCCGCGAGATATAAAGCCTGCCGCAAGGTATCCGGGGTAATAAGAAAGCCAAGCTCTTGGAGAGCCTGGCTTTCCAGTTCTTCCCGAGACGGATAATAATGCGCGAGGGTGTTAAACCAATCGAAGAAAACGGCTTTAATCACCAGCGTGTGAGCAGACTAGGAGTCTTTGACGCCCAGGTCGGTGATGTAATCAACGGCGTTCTGCACGGTGACGATTTTTTCCGCATCATCATCCGGGATTTCAATTTTCTGGGCGGGTGTGGTGAATTCTTCTTCCAGCGCCATGACGAGTTCGACGAGGTCGAGTGAATCTGCGCCTAAATCATCAACAAAGCGGGCGGTAGCGATAACATCTTTTTCTTCTACGCCCAACTGTTCAACAACAACCTTTTTCACGCGTTCGAGTACTGTTGCCATTTATTCCCCCTGTTCAGGATTTTCTTTAGTAATCGTGGCACTGACAGCGCCTAAAACACCATTGATGAATTTGGGGGAATTGTCTTCCCCGTAATTTTTCGCCAGCTCAACGGCTTCATTAATGGCCACTTTTACCGGTACTTTATTATCAATCAAAATCTCATAGATTGCAAGTCTCAAAATGTTCCTATCGATAACACCGATTTGAGATACCGGCCAGGCCGGGGCGAAGCGGTGAATTTGGGTATCTAATTTTTCTTTGAATCTGATGACACCTTTGACCAGGTCGGTGGCAAAAGCAGTACTCTCTTCGTTAAGTTTGATCTCATTGAAAAGATGCTGCAAAGTTGCATCCGGGTCATGCCCCACGGAGTCAATTTCATAAAGTGCCTGTATTGCTACGGTTCTTGCTCTGCGTCTGCCACCGGTCATTTTTACACCCAGTAATCAGAATACTACATTAGGCGTGCAGGTGTCCAACAAAACGAAACATTGATAACGGATACCTACATCCTAAACATTTTTATCTGGATCACAGTCCCGATTTACATACGGGATGAACAGCAGACAAGCTGCTGAATGGGGCTACCTGCGCTGGATGACACACGTTTGTTTTTATTCGTTTAGAATTTACCCAGAGAGATGCCGCCATCGATAGTGAGGACCTGACCGGTGATGTAGCGGGCTTCGTCGGAGGCAAGGAAAGCCACGCCTTCGGCGATATCGCGCGGGGTACCTAAAAAGCCCGCCGGGATGTGCCCGGCCAGTTCTTTACGTTTTTCTTCCGGTAATTGCTGGGTCATGGCGGTATCGATAAAGCCGGGGGCGATGGCATTGACCGTGATGCTGCGGGAAGCTACTTCTTTAGCGATGGATTTGGTGAAGCCGATGATGCCGGCTTTAGCGGAGGCGTAATTAGCCTGCCCCGCATTGCCGATGATACCGACGATACTGGACATACTGATGATCCGGCCGGCGCGGGCTTTGATCATGGGGCGCAGCACGGCGCGGGTGCACAGGAACACACCTTTGAGGTTGACAGTCAGCACCTTGTCCCAGTCTTCATCGGACATGCGCATCAGCAGTCCATCACGGGTGATACCGGCGTTATTTACCAGAATGTCCACCTTGCCCATGGTAGCGATGGTGGTTTCAACAAGTTTGTTCACGTCTTCAGTGTTGCTGATATCGCCCAGGATAGCCAGGCTGCGGCGCCCCAGCTTTTTCACCAGTTCGGCGGTTTCTTCTGCCGGGGCGGGGTTGCCGATATCATTGATGACGATATCGGCGCCGACTTCGGCCAGTTTGAGAGCGATTTCGCGCCCGATGCCGCGTCCGCCGCCGGTGATAATGGCTACTTTACCAGTCAGGTTCATATTGTTTACCTCG
>JAQTOJ010000173.1 GCA_028713395.1 Dehalococcoidales bacterium
GAGCGCCCGATCAAGGTTATTGGATTGGGAGACCACGCCGATTATTTGCTTAACGAGTGAAGGATGGGTGACTACATTGATGCCGGAAACAGTGGCCTTGCCACCGGTGGGAACGACCAGGGTGTTAAGCATACCGACGGTAGTGGTCTTACCGGCGCCGTTCGGACCTAAAAGACCGAAAATTTCTCCGCGCTTCACCGACAAATCGATATGATCGACGGCGAGAATATGACCGGTGGGGTAAACCTTGGTCAGTTGTTCGCAACGTATCATTTCCGCGGTGTGGTCATGAACATCTGTTTTTAGATTGGCGATAACCTGAGTTGACATATTGTTTTTACTCTTATTTATAGGTTATTACCGGGATGCTCGAGAGTCAAGAGGAAAACGTGCATTTTGGCGTTACAGTTTTGTGTCAAAATAGCTGGAACAGAGATGAGAGAGATTTCGGAAACATAACACGATCTGTTAATGCAGGAAATTACGCCCAACCGTCGAGCGCTAATTTTTCATGCAATTCATCCGGATGGTGGCGACAATGGTACTCCAATCGACTAGAAGCGGCGTGCGCTTGATTGTAAGGCAGCCCTTGAGCCATCAGGTTGCGTTCGTGTAGTTCGTGCAGCAACACGTAAGGGCGTTCGTCTTCCTCGATATCATCGTCGATCCAGACCTCGTTTTCCGGTACGAATTCATAGACATAATCATGCCCGCCTTCAGTGAAATCGATATCAAAGATGCTCCTGACTAAACGACCGTTGACGATCCAGATATTTATGCCGTTCTCCAGGCTTTTCCAAAGACGTTTATGTGCCTTCTCCGCCTGAGGGAGCTTCCGACCGTTTTGCGTGGCCCGGGCGATGTCGCCGGCGCGGCGGCGCTCCCGACGCTCAGCCCGATCAGCCTCAACTATAGCCCGGTCGTAGGACATACCTTTTGCCATGAGGCGGTGTTCCATAAGCAGATGGTCGATGAAAAAAGGCTGTTCGTCCCGGTTGGCTTCGCGGTCAAGCCACAGTTCATCTTCAGGAATATACTTGAAACGATAATGCTGTCCGTAATTTGTAAATTCTTCATCGAGATGGGTACGGATATATGTCCCATCGACCTCCCAGATTTTCAAGTTGCCGCGTTTTTCAATTTGGGACAGATACGGCGGTTTCATGTTATTATGCATTCTCCCGGGTCCTCAAAATGTGTAGTTGAACACCATTTTTATTGTAATGATGATAAAACAAGTTTTCACTTAATGCAATTATATCGGTCAGATTGTATTATTTGCTATACTGATAGCAAAGTGGCGCAGGATAAATATGGATAATAAAGTATCGACCGTGATCATTGGGGGTGGGGTGGCGGGCATTATGGCGGCAATTTCCGCCAAAAGGCAGGGGAAGTTGGTCATAATCTGCGAGAAGACCTCGCAGATCGGTAAGAAGCTACTGGCCTCCGGGAACGGACGCTGCAACCTTCTGAACGAAGATCTATCAGCGGGTCACTTCAATACCGCTTCAAGAAAAATGGTAGAAGCGGTGTTCACCCAGTTCGGTAAAACGGAAATTTTGGCGTTCTTTGAGGAATTGGGACTGGAAACATATCCCAGAGAAGGCAGGATATTCCCTTATACCAACCAGGCGGCCAGCGTCCTGAAAGTGCTGGAAATGGAACTGCAAAGGCTGGCGGTTCCCATCGAATACGGCTTCAAGTGCGTGGGTATCACCGTGAGCAAAACGGGCGTGACGGTGACATCGGAATCCCGGAAAAAGATAGTCTGCGAGCATGTCGTCATCACCGGGGGCGGGAAAAGTTATCCGGTTTACGGCTCGGACGGTTCAATCTATGAAGTTGTAAAGCAACTGGGGCATACCATTGTGGAGCCGGTACCCTGCGGCGTGCCCTTGATCGTCAAAGACAGCCTCTGCTACACGCTGCAAGGGCAAAGGATCTATGCCAAAGCTCGGAGTTATATCGAGGGTAAAGCCGGGCATCCCGTCGAAGGCGAGCTGCTGTTCACGAAATACGGCCTTTCCGGCACCTGCATTATCGATGTCAGCGAGGCGATTTCAATAGCTTTGAACCGGTACCACAAAACTAATGTCGATGTGTCGGTTGACCTCGTGCCGTTTATGAAACGCGAGGCACTGCGCACCGCCCTGGTAGACAGGAAAAAGCGGCCGACTTTACCGGAAGAGATGCTGATCGGGATATTACCCAACAAAATGTCGGTTGCCCTGAAAGACCTCTTCACTGGCGGCGATATGGATAACGCCATCGAAGCCTTGAAAAACCATCGCTTCAAAGTTAATGGGACGCGTGGCTGGAATGAAGCCGAATTCACCAGCGGCGGTGTGAACGTGGATGAAATCGATCCGTTGACACTGGAATCGAAATTGCAGCGGGGTGTCTATTTTGCCGGCGAGGTCATGGATGTCAGCGGCGAACGCGGCGGTTATAATTTGGGCTGGGCATGGGCTTCCGGGTATACGGCCGGACAGACGAAACATTCCCAGGTTTGGGTATAAATGTCGAAGATAGTTTTGGATTTACACGATTTCTATAATAACGGTGCCATGATCGACCGCGAATTACAGCGGGTGATTTCCGAGGCGGTGAAAAAACGCATCACGCCGGTGGAGATTATCCCCGGCAAAGGTTCCGGGCAATTGAAGAAAAAGGTTTTACGTTTCCTGGCGGAGCCGGAAATTAGAAAACTTTACCACCGCATTGAAAAAGACGATAAGAACTTCGGTAGAATTTTTGTGCATTTCAAATTCTGATTGACATTTCCTTTCTTCCCATGTCATCCCAGATGCGCGATTTCATTGCCATCCCGTATGTTCGAAATGAATTGGGACTGGATCTGGGATCTAGCGTTACATCTTTTACGTAGAGGGTACAATATTCATGAACAATTCCTTTTATGTCGTTCGGTTCACCTTAATCTGTATATTCCCTCGATTGAGAAGAGGATGATGTAAAGAAACGAATGACCACTCGTAATCTGTTGTATAATCTATCCCGATAGAGAGGTTAAAAGTGTTTTTACCTACGACCCGCGCCGAACTCGATCAACTCGGCTGGCAGCAATTAGATGTGATTCTGGTAACGGGAGACAGCTATATTGATAGCCCGTTCATCGGGGTAGCGGTCATCGGGAAAGTGCTGCAACGCGCCGGGTACCGGGTGGGCATCATCGCGCAGCCGGATTTGCGCTCGGATAAAGACATCACGCGGCTGGGCGAGCCGAAATTGTTCTGGGGCGTGACCGCCGGCAGCATCGATTCCATGATTGCCAACTATACGTCGTTGTTGAAGAAACGCCGCAGTGACGATTATACGCCCGGCGGCATCAATAACCGGCGGCCGGACCGTGCCGCCATCATTTATACCAATCTCATCAAGCAGTACTGCAAACAGACCGCGCCTATTGTCCTCGGTGGTATTGAAGCCAGTCTGAGACGGGTGGCGCACTACGATTACTGGTCGGATAAAATCCGCGGCTCGATACTGTTCGATGCCAAAGCCGACTATCTGCTATACGGCATGGCGGAAAAATCGGTAACAGAACTGGCAGCGGCATTGAAAAGCGGTGAAAGTTTACATAATATCAGAGGGCTCTGTTATATTGCCGGCGAGGCAGGCATAAAGGAAAAAATGGCAATGTATCTGGAACTGCCGTCAACCGAGCAGTGCGCCGCCGATAAAAATGCCTTCATCGAGATGTTCGAGACCTTTTACCGGAACAACGATGCGCTGACGGCCAAAGGGTTGATACAAAAACACAATACCCGTTACCTGGTGCATAATCCTCCGGCTTTACCACTGACGCAATCCGAGATGGACGCATTTTATGCCATCGACTACGAGCGCGCCCAGCATCCCTATTACGAAAAACAGGGGAAAGTGACCGCATTGGAGACGATCAAGTTTGCCATACCCACGCACCGCGGCTGTTACGGCGAATGCAATTTCTGCGCTATCACCGTCCATGAGGGGCGCACCGTGCAGTGGCGCAGTATCGATTCCATATTAACCGAGGCTAGAAAATTGACGGAACATAAGGATTTTAAAGGGTATATCGCCGACCTGAGCGGCCCGACCGCCAATATGTACGGTTTCGAGTGCGGCCGGAAACTGAAGCGGGGCGCTTGTGCGGATAAACGCTGCCTGTATCCCGATGTCTGCCCCACCTTGCAAGCCGACCACACAAAACAACTGGAGCTGCTCAAGAAGATACGCCAGATTCCCGGCGTCAAGAAGGCCTTCGTCGCCTCCGGCCTGCGGTACGATCTGTTGCTGCGCGATAAGAAGCATGCCGCCGACTACATCGAAGAGATAACCGTGCATCATGTCTCCGGCCAGTTGAAAGTCGCCCCGGAACATACCGACGCGCGCATATTGAAATTGATGAGCAAACCGGATACGAGTTCGTTATTGAAGTTCAAAGAGTTGTTCGATGCCGCCAATGTCAAAGCCGGGAGAAAGCAGTTCC
>JAQTOJ010000174.1 GCA_028713395.1 Dehalococcoidales bacterium
AGATAGCCGAGGTGCACGATTGCTTTACGATTGCCGAAGTGCTCGCGATCGGCGACCTGAGTTTCTTCAAAGAAGGTAAAGAAGCTGCCTCCGCCGCCGGCGAGGGCAAAACTGCTCTTAACGGTGTGAAACCGATCAATACCTCCGGCGGGTTGAAATGCAAAGGACATCCAGTGGGGGCTTCCGGGGTCGCCCAGGCGGTGGAAGTCTTCGAGCAGATGAAAGGGCACGCCGGCGCGCGGCAGGTCAAGAAGGATGTGAATCTGGCTTTGACCCACAATGTCGGAGCGCACGGGACCAATGTTACGGTGCATATCTTCGAGAGGAGAGGTTAAGATGGCGGAAAGAGCTTTTACATCTGATTCTTTTTATCTATATGCCGGCGAGAAAAAACTCATGGGCACCCGGTGCCTATCGTGCGGTAAGATTTCTTGCCCGCCGCGTCCGATTTGTATTCACTGTCAGAGCGATAAAGCCGAATGGGTGGAATTGAAAGGTAAAGGTAAAATTGCCGCCTTTTCCGTGATTCCCTATGGTCCCATGCCTTTCGTCAAAGAAGGTTACGGCCGGGATAATCCCCATTGTTCCGGCATCATCGAGCTGGAAGAAGGGGTCAAAGTGGCCGGGCAAATCCTGGGGGTGGATGTGAAACACCCGGATAATATAAAGATCGGCACGCCGGTGACAGTGGACTTTACCGAGCGCGGCTCCTGGCACTACATCGAGGATGTGTACAAGGTGAGGAAGGTTTATCCGGTTTTCAAAGTGGCATAACCGGTTATGTGTCCTCACGAAAGTGGGGATCTCTGTGGATATTCGAGTGGATCCCCGATCAGGTCGGGGGATGACAAATGAATAAAAGAAGGGGGAAGATTTAAATCTTCCCCCTTCTTTTTTATTATTAATTACCCATTAGTATCAAATACGGAATGACGTGAACAGAAAAAGAGAGGGGGTGAAACAACCCCTCTCTTTGTTAGAGTGTTGACATACAAAACGGTATGATATATGGTACCGAGAAATTGAAATGAGCACAAAAAAAGTAGCCGTTAGCCTTGGATCGGGATACGCTGGGAAAACTTGATAAGCTGGTGCAAAATCAGGTATTTCCCAGCCGGAGCGGCGCCATCCAGCACGCGCATACCGGGTTGGATATAGCGTTTGAGGAAATCTTGATGGATAATCGCCTTCAGCCGCCCATAGGCCGATGCTTCCAAGCGCGCCCATTCCAAGCCGGCATAAGCATCGTAAAATTGTTCAGTGTATTTCGGGTCGTACATAATCACCCTCCACGCCAGGGAAGGAGTATCAAGCAACCGGTTACTGTTTACTGCGAGCCGACCGCAGAAAGAAAATAGCTTTGCTAGAACTTGATGACGAATTTGCCGTTTTTGTAAAGCAGTGTGTCATCCACCCGGATTTCACCGCCATCCCGCAGGTCGCAGACCATATCCCAGTGGATCGCGGATTCGTTTTTACTGCCGGTTTCCGGGTAACCCGCGCCCAAAGCCATATGAAAGCTGCCGCCGATCTTCTCATCGAACAGAATTTCCCGGGTAAATTTCTGGATGCCCTCGTTGGTGCCGATGGCGAATTCCCCCAGGTAGCGGGCGCCGGCATCGGTATCCAGGGTTTGATTCAGGAAATCCTGATTTTTTTCCGCGGTGGCTTTGACGCACTTGCCTTTTTCAAAGGTCAGCCGCACGCCGGTGACCTCACGGCCGTTATAGATTGCCGGATAAGAGAAATAGACATGACCTTCGGCGCTGTTTTCCACCGGTCCGGTAAAGACCTCGCCGTCCGGCATATTCAATTTACCGTTGCAGTTTTCAAATTTACGCCCTTCTATACTGAGCCGTAAATCGGTTTCCTTGCCTTTAACGTGAATCGTCTTTTTCCCCGCCAGCCACTTGACGATCTTGCCCTGCCAGGCGTCTATTTTTTGCCAATAGCCGATGGGGTCGTTGAGATCAGGCATGCAAGCGTGATACACGAAATCTTCGTAGTCTGCCAGGCTCATATCGGCATCCTGAGCGTAGCCAGGGGTGGGGTAAGGGGCAACCACCCAGCGGAATTCCCCGGCGGCGGTGCGCCGCATCATGGTTTGCATCAAACCGCGGCGCGCCTGGGAACGCAAGACCATTTTGGCGGGATCGACATTGCTCAATTCCTTGGTATTAAGATCGGAAAGCAGCACGATGCGGCAATCGTAGGTATCATAAATCAACTTGAACGGTTCCGGCACATGCTGGAGCTGGTCATTATTGCCGTATTTGAAAAGCAGGGTGTTCGCGCCGGGAACATCCACCAGCAAAAAAGGATTACCGCCGGCCTGAATCACGTGACTATAAAGAGCGCGCAGCATCGGTTCGCTGGCGGTCGTGCCTTGTATAACCACTTTTTCGCCGGGCTTGACAGCCACGGAATAATTTACAAGCAAGTTCGCCAGTTTTTCCATTCTTTGATCGGTCATATTTTCCCTCCCGAACGTGATAAAAACATTATACGGAAATCCGGTATTTTTAGATTCCGCGACTATTATAGCAATTATACCCAGTAATTTGTAGTCATAATGCCAATTGACTACATCTCCCGGCTACGTTATTCTCCATAATAGCGGAAGTATAATTATCTGAAGAAATTCCGTCAAAGGTGACAACAGGAGAGTTCATTGATGGTTACCGAAGCTTTTACCAATCTGCAGAATTACAAATCCGCTGCCATTTTGAAAGATGGCACGACCCTGAATATCCGCGCCATGCACCCCGGAGATGAAGACCATATTATCTCTCTCTTCAGCCGTCTCAGCCAGCGCACCGTGATGTTACGTTTTCACTATCAAATGACGCAAATGCCGCGGGATGAAGCCCGCCAGTTGTGCAACGTTGATTATGATAATACGTTCGCTTTAGCCGCGACGACCGGTGAAGGCGATAATGAGAAATTCGTGGCCGTAGTGCGTTATACCCGGCTGCCTAAAGCCGACCAGGCCTTGATGGCACTGGTGGTCGCCGATGCCTATCAGGGCAAGGGGGTGGGGACGGCGATCCTGGAACAACTGATAGAAATCACGCGCGCCAAAGGCTTCCGCTTCCTGGTAACGGAGATGCTGACGGACGTGCCGGAACCCCGGAAAGTGCTGGAAGACGTGGGCTTCAGGAAAGACGAAGACCTGGGTAACCGCGTGCAGCGCATGGTACTCGACCTGAATCCGAATCCGGTGACCGAAGAACTGGCGGCCCTGCGGGAGGAAAAAGCGACAATTGCTTCTTTACGGGCGTTTCTGCAACCGCGCACGGTGGCAGTGATCGGGGCTTCGCCCAAGATGTCGGGTTTGGGTTTTGCCGTGTTTCGCTGCTTGATGACCGCCGGTTTCAACGGCACTATTTTCCCGGTGAACCTGAAGGGTGAAGCGGTGGCTTCCGTCAAGGGTTATGCCTCCGTGCTCGAAATCCCGGATGACATCGATCTGGCGGTGATCGTGGTGCCGGCGGAAGTGGTGCAAACGACCGTAGAGCAGTGCGGACGCAAGGGTGTGCGCGGCATTGTGGTCATTTCCGCCGGTTTCGGCGAAGCGGGACATGAAGGGGAACTGAAGCAGGAAAAATTATTGAACACAGTGCGTAGCTACGGTATGCGTATGGTCGGGCCGAACTGCATGGGTATTATTAATACCGATCCGAAGGTGAGAATGAATGCGACTTTTTCACCGGTTTACCCGCCGGCGGGTAAAATCGCTTTCGCTACCCAGAGCGGCGGTCTCGGTTCGGCAATTCTGGAATATGCCCGCAATTTGAACATGGGTATCTCCAACTTCGTGAGTATCGGCAACCGCGCCGATGTTTCCAGCAACGACCTGATGCAATACTGGAAAGAAGACCCGCTGACCGATGTTATTTTGTTATACCTGGAATCGTTCGGCAACCCGGATAAATTTGCCCGCATCGCGCGCAGCGTGACCCCCACGAAGCCGATTGTCGTGGTCAAGAGCGGCCGTACCGCCGCCGGGGCGCGGGCCGCTGCTTCTCATACGGGCGCCATGGCTTCCACCGAGGTGGCGGCGGATGCCTTGTTCAAACAGGCGGGGATCATCCGGGTAAACACGCTGGAAGAGTTGTTCGATACCGCCATCTTGCTGGCATACCAATCCATTCCGCGCGGCAAAAAAATAGCCATTCTGACTAACGGCGGCGGTCCCGGTATCTTGACCGCCGACGCCTGCGCCGATAAAGGTTTGGAAGGGCCCGTGTTATCTGAAAAGACCCGCGCGGAACTGCGGACGTTTTTATCAGCGCAGGCCAGTGTCAACAATCCCATCGATATGACCGCCGAGGCCGGTTACGCGCAGTACCTGCGCACGCTGAAGCTGTTGGCCGAGGATGAAAATGTTGATGTGACCATTGCGATACTGGTGACGCCGGTGAAGAGCCGCATGGAAGACGTGGCCC
>JAQTOJ010000175.1 GCA_028713395.1 Dehalococcoidales bacterium
CAATGTCGTGGTCAAAGTCTCCGGCGGCGGTATCACCGGCCAGGCCGATGCCATCTGCATGGGCGTCGCCCGCGCGCTGTTACATGCCAATGAAGAAAATAAACTCAAACTCCGCCAGAGCGGCCTATTGACCCGCGATCCCCGCGCCAAGGAACGCAAGAAAGCCGGCTTACGCAAAGCCCGCAAGGCGCCGCAATATACCAAACGTTAACAGTAAACTGAACAGTAAACTGCGTTTACTGGGCAAAACAAGTTTGCTGCAAAATAACAGCGAAATTTATTTACTAGCAATAAAAAAGCCCTCCAGAAATGGAGGGCTTTTTCGTTTCATTGTCATTCTTGCGAAGGCAGGAATCCATCATATTTTCTCTCTCTTCAAGCTTGAAGAGAGAGAAAGAGGAATTTGAGATAAACATCTTTTATATAATCAAACCTTCTGGTATAAAAACTATGATAATCTATAAAAGTAAATGAAAAATAACCAACTTCTTACCGTCTATAACCGCCTTTTCAAGCAATACGGCGCCCAGCATTGGTGGCCGGCGGAAACCTCTTTTGAGATGATGGTCGGCGCCATCTTGACCCAGTCCGCCGCCTGGCAGAATGTGGAAAAGGCCATGCACAACCTGAAGACGGCAGGAGCATTATCCCCTGACCGTTTGAGAGCTTTACCGGTGGAAGAAATAGCAAAATCGATCCGTCCCAGCGGTTATTACAATGCCAAGGCCAAGAAACTCCAGGCGCTGGTGACATGGCTGGCAGAAGCCTGCGGCGATGATATTCCCCGGCTCGCGGAATCTAATAATAAATCTTTACGCGGCAATTTACTTAATGTTCATGGCGTTGGGCCGGAGACGGCGGATGCCATCCTGCTCTACGCCATCGGGAAACCTACCTTTGTCATCGACGCCTATACCCGCCGCATTTTTTCCCGGCTCAACATCAAGCCCGAAAAAGATACTTACGAAGCGTGGCAAAAACTTTTCCTTGATAACCTGCCGGAGGATACCCGGCTCTATAATGAGTATCATGCTTTGCTGGTGGCTCACGGCAAAAACCATTGCCGTACCAAACCTCTCTGCATAGACTGCTGTCTGTTTGACTTCTGTGTTCATGGTCATGCAAACTGAAACCATCAAACTATTCCAGTATTTTGCTCTTCCCTTAGCAAGGGGAGATACAGAGGGAATTGTTCAATAATACAGAATCGAGACTAAATGTTAATCGGACTCATTTCAGATACCCATATCGGTACACCGGAACAAAAAATACCTTTTAGTCAAATACAAGCTGCCTTCCGCGGTGTCAACCTGATACTGCATGCCGGTGATATCTGGATTCCCCGCGTGCTGGATGAACTGGAAGCCATCGCGCCGGTCCTGTGCGCGCGCGGTGATGACGATATGGAAGAAGACATCGGCGCTGACCGCCGTGTGATGGAAAAGCAAATCCTCAACATCGAGGGTGTAAATATCTGGGTCACCCATATCCGGCCGCGTTACGGCGCCATTAATCCCGCCCATCAGACTCCCTCTTACGCCTCTCTTTTCCCTCGCCATCAGACAACAGAAGTGGTGAAGCCGCCGGACGTGGTGGTCTTCGGGCACAGCCATAAGGTGGAGATGGAAGACTTCAAAGGCACACTACTGGTCAACCCCGGCTCCGCTACCATGCCGCATTATTTACCGAAACCGGGGACGGTGGGGTTGCTCAATATCATTAATGGCAAAGCCGATGCCCAGATAGTACAGTTGGAATAGCCTCTCTGTCATCCCCTTACTCAGTATAAACTCCCTCACAATTAGGCATAACGTCTCTGTTCCATCGCCTCTCAAACACCGGATAATAGAGTTGGGCGCCCGCCGTTTTTCTTGACGCTCCCCACCCGTTAAGCTAATATAAGCTTGAGTTTGCGGCCAGCCCGCACGAGTTTTTACAGGCAGGCACATGGCATATTCAACCATCACCCTCCAAATACAAGACCGCATCGCCCGGATCACCCTCAACCGCCCCCAATCCGGCAATATCATCAACCTGTCCATGGCACAGGAATTGATCGATGCCTGCACGCTCATCAAACAGGCTGACGATGTCCATGTGGTCATTCTCACCGGCAACGGTAAAGATTTCTGCCTCGGTAATGATTCCCAGCAACCGCTGAAAAAGAAAAAACCGTCACCGACAGAAGTTTTTCCGGTGGCCGAAGCCGTAGCCGCGCTGGAAATTCCCGTCATCTGCGCTGTCAACGGTGACGCCCTCGGTCAGGGCTTGGAATTGGCTTTAGCCTGCGATATCCGCATTGCGGCAGACACCGCCAAATTTGGCTTCACTGATATTTCTCTCGGCTTTATCCCCACGGATGGCGGCACCCAGCGCCTGCCCCGGCTTATCGGGCAAGCCGCCGCGCTGGAAATGCTTTTCAGCGGTGAAACAATCGATGCCCAAAGAGCCTGTGAAATAGGTCTGATAAGCGCTGTAGCGGCTAAAGAAGCCCTGCTTCCCCGCGTGGATGCAATGGCGAAGTCAATGGCGCAAAAGGCGCCTGTCGCCTGCCGCTACATCAAAGAAGCCGTTCTTCAAGGCCTCGATCTTTCGCTGGCACAGGGTTTACGGCTGGAAGCCGACCTCTATTTCCTGTTACACACCACCGCAGACCGTACCGAGGGCATCAAAGCCTTCCAGCAGAAACGCCATCCCGAATTCAAGGGCAAATAACCGCCATGAGCGCTTTTGAAACCATTATCTACGAAAAACAATCCCACAAAGGCTACATCACGCTGAACCGTCCCCGGGTCTTGAACGTTTATAACGTTCGCATGCGGGACGAATTGTACGAAATCCTATCCGCCGTTAAAGACGACCCCGAAGTGCGGGTGGTGATACTGAAAGGCGCGGGTGAAAAAGCCTTCTGCGCCGGCGCCGACCTGAAGGAATTCCTCACCGCGCCGCCCCCGGTGCAAGCCCGCCGCATCCGCTTCCAGCGGGATGTCTGGTCGCTTTTCCTCAGCCTTGAAAAACCCGTCATCGCCGACATTCACGGCTACTGCTTGGGCTCCGGCATCGAGATGGCGATGTGCTGCGATCTCCGTCTCGCCTCAGCAGACGCCCAATTCGGCGTGCCGGAAATGGGTTTGGGCATTATTCCCGCCGCCGGCGGCAGCCAGACCATACCACGTATCATCGGGCGCGGGCATGCCCTGGAAATGCTCTTTTCCGGTCGGTATGTCAACGCCCCGGAAGCCTTAAAAATGAAACTGGTCAACCGGGTCGTATCCCGCGCGGAATTACTACCCGCCGTAGAAACCCTCGCGGATAAAATCGCGGGCTATAAACCTGAGGCAGTCAGATCCGCCAAGCAAGCCGTCACCCGCGGCCTGGAATTGCCGCTGGCGCAAGGTTTGGCATTAGAGGCGCGTTTAGGGTACAGTTTAAGATGTAATTCAACGCCCGTATATAAGGTTGCGGAACAGGCGGGCGTGTAATTTTATATTTTCCGGAGAAGAAAAGGAGAAAAGCGATTCGAGATGAACAAAGTTGTTAAGAAAATGGAAGAAGCCATTGCGGATGTCAACGACGGCGCTACCATTGCCGTCGCCGGTTTCTTCGCCTGCGGTGTCCCTCGCCTGCTGTTGCGGGCATTGATTGCCAAGAAAGTCAAAAACCTCACTCTCACCTGCGGCTGCGGCCCCCTGGTCGGCGCCTCGGATGAATTACGCCAACTGGTCTTGAACCACCAGCTAAAAAAAGTCATCGATTCCTACGGTTTGTTCCGCTCCGCCACTAAAGGTCGGCAGGATCCGTTCGAACAGGCCGTG
The DNA here is from genome assembly GCA_028713395.1 of Dehalococcoidales bacterium. Taxonomy (GTDB): domain Bacteria; phylum Chloroflexota; class Dehalococcoidia; order Dehalococcoidales; family Fen-1064; genus JAQTOJ01. Next base: position 3,816 of record JAQTOJ010000175.1, read on the forward strand.
AGAAAAGGGGAGATCGAACTGGAAGTCGTGCCCATGGGCACCCTGGCGGAACGCTATCGCGCGGCGGCGGCCGGTATTCCCGCCATTTATGTGCCTACCGGTGTCGGTTCCGTTATGGAAAAAATGGTCGTGACCAACATTATCAAAAACCGCGTGCCCAAGGAAACCCGGGAATTCGATGGCAGGAGATACATTCTGGAATATGCCCTGAAACCGGATTTCGCCTTCGTCCACGCCTTCAAAGGCGATTACGAAGGTAATTTACGCTACGCCAAGACCGCCCGCAACTTCAACCCGGTCATGGCATCCGCCGCTAATGTCACTATCGCCGAGGTCGAAAATATCGTCGAACCCGGCCAGATTGACGGTGATGATGTCCATACCCCCGGTGTTTACGTCAAGCGCGTGGTGCCCGTAGAGCGCATCAGCTTTGCGGTGACGATTGATTAGTAGATTGAGGATAAGATAGAGATGAAATTTGAAGGAATTCCCCGCGAAATGATCGCCCTGCGCGTCAGCAAAGAAATCAAAGACGGTGATTACGTCAACCTCGGTATCGGCATCCCCACCCTT
>JAQTOJ010000176.1 GCA_028713395.1 Dehalococcoidales bacterium
GACGTTCACTACACGTTCCCGAGCGACGTGCGCGGCCCGCTCGCTTCGATCGCGCATGCGCCCAAGAGCGTCTACGGCGACCCGAACGCTTCGGGCGTGTGGCGGTTCCGGCGGTTGATGCCGTTCTTCAACTCGGAGCGCGACATCGCGACCATCGGCGAGGGGAAGACGATCCTGCAGCGGGCCGATCTGCTGGGGGCGCAGCTTGGGTTTGAGCCGGGCCGGCTGCACCTGCAGTACGAGGATATCGGCGCGGGATTAATGGGGTATGGCATTGGGGTGGAGTATGCCCGTTTCGGTTATGAGGTGACTCTATACAACACCAGAAAAGAAACCAGCATCAACGCCATGAAGGAATCTAAAGATACTCTGGCGATGATGTTGGAGTTCGGCTTGATAACAAAAGCTGAAAGTGAAGCGGCCTACCAAAGGCTGCACCCGACGATTATCCTGGAAGAAGCTGTCAAGGGCGCTGACTTGGTGGTTGAATCCATCCGCGAAGTGCTCACGCTAAAACAGGAATTGTTCAAAAAGCTGGATGTACTCTGTCCTCCATCAGTTATTCTGGCAACGAATACCTCCGCCTTAAGGGTTACGGATATTACAACCGGTATGACGCACCCGGAAAGAGTAGTGGCCACGCACTATTTTCAACCGCCCCATTTTATCCCTTTGGTAGAGGTTTGTGCCGGGCAAAAAACGGATGCTAAAATTGTGGGAAAAACAGTAAAGATACTTGAAGGTATGCGGAAAAAAGTGGTGGTGATGAAGATGGAGCTTGGTGGTTTTATCGGCAATCGCATCCAGGGCGCCATTGGGCGGGAATGCCAGGCCTTGGTGGATAGAGGCGCGGCGACACCGGAAATGATCGATGATGTGATTTCCTATGGTTTTGGGCGGCGCATGACCTACACGGGTTATTTCAAACGCCTGGATCTGATCGGACTGGATCTGCTTCATGATTCCAGTACCAACGGAGGCGGGCAGGCATGGCCTCCTTTGGCGGAAAAGTATAAGAAGGGCGAACTGGGTATGAAGACCGGTAAAGGATTTTACAGCTGGAGTGATGCCGCCATCAAGGAAATCCACCGCCGGCAAAACCAGGAACTGGTCCGTTTCATGAAATATGATATGGACAAGGGCTTGATCTAAACTGTCAATCTGTGTTTAACCGGGAACTGATTTACCGTGTTAAAATAATCTCGATGACCGAATAAATAGGAATTACGGAAGGAATTGCTGATGACCAAAGAAATAATCAGACAACTGGATTATATTTTTAAACCCAAGTCAATCGCTATTGTCGGCGCTTCCAACGGTCCCGGCAAGTGGGGCTATCGTATGGTGAATAATCCCCTGACCACCGGTTATCGCGGCGCCATTTATCCCGTCAATCCTACGGAAAAACAGATCTGCGGCTTACCAGCATACGCCAATGTCAGAGATATTCCCGGTGATGTGGATATGGCAGTCATGGTCGCGCCGGCGCAGTACGTGCCGCAGGCGATGCGTGATTGCGCGGCCAAAGGCATCAAGGGGGTCGTCATGATCACCGCCGGGTTTGCCGAAACGGGCGCAGAAGGGAAAGCTCTTCAGGAAGAAGTGGTGAAAATAGCGCAGGCAGGCGGCATCCGCTTTGTCGGCCCGAACGGCATGGGGATTTATACCTCGGCGGTCAATCTCAGCCTTTCCTTTGATGCCGCCCCCCGTAAGGGCAAGATTGCTTTTGTCTCCCAGAGCGGCACTTTCGGCGGCATGCTAGCGGGTATGGCCGCGGCCAAAGGTTACGGATTGAGTAAGTTCGTGAGTATCGGCAATCAGGCAGATCTGAAAGCCGCTGATTATCTGGAATATCTGGCTGATGACCCCGATACGGGCGCCATAGTGTTCTATATGGAAGGATTCAAGGACGGACGCCGTTTTTTTGAGATTGCCCGTGAGGTAGTGAAAAATAAACCGATCATCATTTATAAATCCGGCCGCACCGAAGCAGCAACCCGCGCCACCATGTCACACACCAGCTCCATTGCCGGTTCGGACAGAGTATTTGAAGCTATGTGTAAACAAGCGGGTATCATCCGCTCTTACGAAACGGGGCAAATGTTCGATATGGCAGAAGCCCTGGTTTCCATGCCTTTACCCCAAGGTAACCGCATCGCTATTATCGGCAGCGGCGGTCAGGGCGTCACGATCTCCGATAATTGCGAACTGCTCGGTCTAAAAGTGCCGGAGTTCGATGAAGAGACAAAAATCCAATTGAAAAAGAGTCTGCCGGCGCATGCGCCCATGCCTTCTAACCCGGTTGATTTTGCCGGGGGCACCCGGACCGCCGATGATGAAGCCAAAGTTGCTGAAGCATTGGCACAGATACCCTATATCGACGGCATCATCACCAATATGCCTATGTATCGCGGTTGGGGAGGTAATGTAGCGGCCGCGCACGCCTCCATCGAAGGGGCGGAAATTGTGGCGGGTATTCCCAAGAAATACGGTAAGCCGGTAATTACCTTAAGGTGGCGCGCGGGTAATGGAGATATCGCTCAGGACATAGTGCGGGCGGCGCGCATCCCCGCCTACGACACGCCGGAGCAAGCCGCGCGGGCAATGTACGCTTTAGTGGAATACGCCCGTATCAGAAGGGCTTTGGAAAGCGAACCAATAGGGCAGAAGACTGCCGGCTGAAAGCTCATTAAAAACAATGCCAGTAGTCTTTGAGGTTCTTGATCACCTCGGCGACTACTAGTTTGGTTTGTGGCACTTTGGTATCAATGCGCAAACTTGGAGGCGGCGGTATAGGGTCTTCCACATTAAGATTCCAATCGGTCAAGCCGGAAAGCAAAGCCAACCAGCAGTAAGGTAAGACTTCTTTATTGTAACCGGAGGCGATGAGATCGATTTCCTTACCGCCGCAGACATCTGCCATTTTCTTCACTTTTTGTCCGATCAATTCAAAACCGGCAATGGTCAATCCCAGGCTGGTCAACTCGTCCGCGAAATGGGGGTCAGAACCGCCATTACGGATAATGATTTGCGGTTGGAACTCTTCGGTGACCGGCTGAATGATCTCTTCAAAAACCATTTTGTAAGAGGAATAACCGGCGTTAATAGGCATAGGGATATTAATAGTTTTGCCTTTAGCGTCCCCGCCCCCTATGTCGCTGGCAAAGCCGGTGCCTGGGTATATCGTCCGCGGGTCCTGGTGTATATCTATAAACAAAACCTGCGGGTCGTTAAAAAAATACTCGGCGGTGCCGTTACCGGCGTGTGCGTCGGTATCCAGTATCAGGATACGTTCCAGTTTATGATGTTTTTGCAAGTACATGCCGGTAAAAGCCACATCGTTATACAGGCAGAAACCCTCGCCGCAAGCGCCTTTGGCGTGATGCAGTCCGCCGCCTACAGAAATCACCTTCTTGTATTTACCGCCATGCACTAAATCCGCCGCCATTTTCGCCTGCCCGATGACCATTCTGGCAGCTTCTTCCACTTTACCCGGCCTGCCGATGGGGTGGTTATCCAGTGATTGATACTGGAAAAATTGACTGTCATCTTCCTGTCCCAGATTGGCGGATTTATAATAATCATGGCAAAACTTGATATAATCCGGTTGGCAGATCAGCTCCAGGTCAGACTCGGTAGCGGTCTCGGCGGAAAGGAAGCGGTAATAGTTGTCCGGCTTCAATCTTTCACGCAGAAACTTGGGGAAGATCTGAAAGCGGTCGCCTCTGAAGGGATGCCCTGGTCCGAAGTCGTATTCCTTAAGTTCTTCGCGGTACAGAATCGGTGTTATCATGTTTCTCTTTTGTGATTTTTACCATTTTCCATTATACCAGCATCCGGGCAGGCTTTGCCGGAAAAAATGAAGAAACTGATAATATAGTAGGGGTGTTTTTCGATTATTCGGATTCGGTGCGGAATTTGCCGATGGCGATAATGCCGAAAACCATAGCAAAAGCTACCAGCATTTACATTTCCGGTACCACAGCGGTAAAATCAGCCCCGAATACCAGCAATTTATTAAAACCATCCGTCGCCCAGGCGTGTGGGGTGATTTTCGCGGCGACCTGCATCCATTTAGGCGTGATGAACAAAGGCCACCAGCAGCCGCCCAGGGGCGCTAAAATAAGTGATGCCAACACACCAATTGAGGAAGCGCTACGTTCGGTTTTTACCAATGTGGCAAGCATTAGCCCGAAGGCGGAAGCCATGAATATAGTTAATATGGATAGCAAGAAGACCGCCAGCGGCGCGATCCCAAGGCCCATTTTATAGATGAAAATGCCGACCGCCCAAAAAATAGTGATCTGTATCAACCCTTTCACCACGGTACCGGCAAAAACACCCCCGAGAATTTCATT
>JAQTOJ010000177.1 GCA_028713395.1 Dehalococcoidales bacterium
CATTTTAAATATGGTCGTGAGTATATTGATAGCAGTGAATATCGATGAAAGACCGATAAGGATAACCCCGATCAGTATTAAATTTATGCCTAACGGTTCGAAAGAAGTGCTTAATGGCGGATAGAGTGTCCAGCCGGTATCAAATCCTCCGGCCACCAGACTGAACACAGCTAATAGTCCCCCCGCCGGTACCAACCAGAATGTGAATGCATTGAGATGCGGGAAAGCTACATCACGCGAACCGATTTGGAGAGGGACGAAATAATTCATCAATCCTGAAAAAACCGGTAAGACAACCATAAAAAGCATAATAATACCATGATCGCTGATAACGGATTCGTAAGCGGTGTTACTTAGCGTGATTAGCTTGGGGTCTGCCATGTGAACCCGCCCTATCAATTGCAGAAACACCGCATAAGGCAGAAATATCAAACCGGTGCTCAAATATTGCACCCCGATGACTTTATGATTGGTATCCACGCTAAAATACCGTTTCCATCCCGATTTTGGGCTCTCTTCAATATTTGGAGAGCCGGTAGCCCAATGGAACCAATAACGAAACACGCCCACGCCGATCAAATAACCTATCAGTCCCGTAAAAATTGCGGTAGTGAAGATGGGTCCGGCTTTCCAAGCGGGCATACCGGCTAGTCCGCGTATCATCACTACAAGGTCTATGCCGATGACCGTGCCAACCAATCCCCAGATCACGCCTCTGACCGCATCGAGCGATAAGATGGTCTTGATTTTCAACAATTTCTCCTGTTCATTGCACTGTGAAAGTACCCACCATCATTGTGGGATGCACATCGCACCGGAAGTAGTATTTACCGGGCATCGTGGGGGCGGTAAAGGTGTAAGTAATAGTTTTCGGTCCGGAGATTATCTGTCCGACGAATATCGGAATTGTTGCTGAAGAGTCGGTGTATACGGCAAAATTGTGCGAAATGTTGTTGTCCTGGTTATTAAAATTTATCTCCACTAACGACCCCGGCGGCACATTGATGGAGCTTTTATCGAAGGTCAAATTATGCGCGACCAGGTCAACCATGGTGTGTGATCCCGTTGGGGTGGTTGTGGTTGATGTTTTTTGTTGCTTCACCCAGGCCTCGAAATCCGCAGATGAAACCACTTGTACGGGCGCGGTCATATCGCTGTGATCGAAACCGCATAGCTGACTGCACTCTACCAGATACTGTCCGATTTCTGTTGGAGTTATGCGTAAATCAGGGCTTAAACCCGGTACCGCATCCTGCTTCGGTCCCCAGGGTTGAACCCAGAACGAATGAACGACATCTTTGGATTTAATGTTGAATACAATCGTTTGATTTACTGGAACCTTCAGAATGTAGGCAGTTATTCCATATGAGGGATATTCAAACTCCCAAGCGAAACGGGACGCGGTCACATTTATTTCAAGAGCTGCCTGATTCACTCCTGAGGGCGGGATGTTTGCCGGGATTACCGCCCCCAGAGAGAACATACTCTGCTGGGTGGTTGTTTTAGTGCTCTGCACCGTCATTTTATCCAGAACCACGGCGCCATATATACCCAAAGCAATTACTATTGCCAGAGGTATGACTGTCCATACTATCTCAAGTGGTGGATTACCCGTTATTGGACGGGCATCGGTATCGTCACCGGGCGGCTGTCTGAAAAAAATGATCGCATAGGCCAGCACGGTTATTATCACACCAAAAAATACCGCTGCAATCGCAAACAGCATCTTCATGAAGTTATCGATCAATCCCCGTTCCACACTCGCGGGATGCGGAATAAAGTCAATACGCAAGAAAATAAAGGCTAACCCGCCGGATATCAGTGCCATTACCAGGCACATTGCCAGCATGTGATGCCAATCTTGCAAACGTCTTCTTGATTTAGTGTTCAAACTACCAAAATCCTCTTCATAAGCACTCCAGTCCAGAGAAATTTGATCTCGTAGTGTAACGGATACGACGTACCCGGGTATAGCTAGTTTCTTTTGGCCGTTTGTTACATAATATATCCGCTTTATTATCGCTGAAAAGCTGTTGAGAAGTTATATATGTTTTATTTCAATGATTACGAAATTATATCATTTTACCCGCGTTAGTAGAATACAGCAAGCACCACTGCGCAGAGGCGTTTCTTTTTTTACTGCTCTATTGGCTTTTTCTATCTACTAAACTATACTCAGCAGATGGCCGGCACCTTCAAGCTTGCGTTTATTTGACAAACCTTTTACAGACTGGTATTATTAAAATTTGCAAGATGAGATCTAACAAAAACTTCGTCCGCTTCACATATTTCCCCACGTTTTACGCTTACCGTCCTGGCGTGTGTCCTCGGTAATACATAATTCTTTTTTCAATAATCTAACGCAAAAGCTTGAGGTGTGTTTTTATGTCGGTAACGCAAACTACGCCCCGCCGTTCGCTGGTCACTCGCAAAGACTACGCCCGTTTACCCCAGGTTCTTGATGTCCCCGACCTGATTGAAATCCAACTGGATTCCTTCCGCTGGTTCCAGGAAGAAGGGTTAAAGCAGGTTATCGAAGAAATTTCGCCCATCAACGATTTTACCAATAACAAACTGGAATTGACCTTCACCGGTTATGAGTTCCGTGAACCGCGCCATTCCGAACGCGAATGCCGGCAGCGGGATTTCACTTTTTCTGCGCCTTTATACGTCCGCGCGCGTTTACTGGTGAAAGCCTCCGGTGAAATCAAAGAAACCGACCTGTTTTTGGGCGATGTGCCCCTGATGACCGCCAAAGGCACCTTTATCACCAGTGGGGCTGAAAGAGTTGTCGTCAGCCAGTTATTGCGCAGTCCCGGCGTCTATTTCACCATCGAAGAAGATGTCTCTACCGGCGCTAATCTTTGCCACGCCAAATTGATTTCCAATCGCGGCGCCTGGCTGGAATTCGATACCGCCAGCTCCGATGTGATGTCAGTGAAAATCAACGGTAAAAGAAAAATTTCCGTGACCACGCTTTTGCGCGCCATCGGTAAGAAAGACAGTGAAATCCTGAGTCTGTTTTCTAAAGAAGATAATTCCACCAGCCGCCAATTCATCAAAAGAACGCTGGAACGCGATGGTAACATCAAAGACCAAAACGATGCTTTATTGGATATCTACCGGAAATTACGCCCCGGCGATCCGCCAAGCATTGAAAACGCCCGAAAATTGTTAGATACCCAGTTGTTTGATGCGGCCCATTACGACCTGGGTGTTGTCGGACGCTACAAACTAAACAAGCGTTTGAATTTAGAAATCCCCGAAGAACAGCGCGCCTTAACGCCGGATGACCTGATAGAAATTATACGTCACATGATCATGGTCAATAATGGCGTTGACAAAGCCGATGACATCGACCATTTGGGCAACCGCCGCATCCGTACCATCGGCGAATTGATCCAGAACCAGTTCCGTATTGGTTTACTGCGTCTGGAACGCGTCGCGCGCGAAAGAATGTCCACCATTCCGATCGAAGCGGCTACCCCGAGCGCGCTCGTGAATACCCGCCCGGTGGTCGCAGCCATTCGTGAATTTTTCAGCAGTTCGCAGCTTTCACAGTTTATGGATCAGCCGAATCCGCTGGCGGAACTTACCCACAAACGCCGTCTTTCCGCCATGGGTCCCGGCGGCCTTTCCCGTGACCGCGCCGGCTTTGAAGCCCGTGATGTTCATTATTCCCATTACGGACGTATTTGTCCCATTGAGACGCCGGAAGGCCCTAACGTCGGTCTTATCGGTTCGCTGGCGATTTACGGCAAAATCAATAAATACGGTTTTATTGAAACTCCCTACCGCAAAGTTGTCAGAGAACTGAGCAACAAGAGCAAAGAATTATTGGGCAGAATTATCCGTGAAGCCCCGAAAGATAACAAGGGCAAAGCTATTGTTGAGGAAAATACGGTAATTGATAAAAACGTCGCGGAAAAGTTAGCCGCCTTATCCTCACGTAAAATCAAGGTGGTGCCTTACGTCTCCAACGAGATCCAATATATGTCCGCTGATATGGATGAGAAATCCGTGATCGCGCAGGCCAATGTGCGGCTGGATGATAAAAACCAGTTTGTGGATGAAAGAATCGATTCCCGGTTTGGTGACATTAATGTACGCGAAACCGCGGAAAAGGTCGATTTCATGGATGTTTCCCCCAAACAGATCTTCAGTGTGGCGGCCGCTTTGATTCCGTTCCTGGAACATGACGATGCCAACCGCGCCTTGATGGGTTCTAACATGCAACGCCAGGCCGTCCCTTTGTTGAGACCCTCCGCGCCCATTGTGGCCACCGGTATGGAAGCCGAAGCCGCCCGTCATTC
>JAQTOJ010000178.1 GCA_028713395.1 Dehalococcoidales bacterium
CCAGGTGGGCGATCGAAGGGCGGGAGCCACCGAAAGGCATACGGATGGTGGATTCATGGGACGGCGCGCCGTTGGCTTTGAACCAGGCTTCGCTCTGCCGGATGAATTCATCGCTGATGGCGTAGCGGGTATGGAAAACTTCTTCGTCCCGGTAATGCATCAATACCTTGGCGCCGGATAATTCCCGGACACGCGGCACCAGCCCGTAGTGGTCGATATGGGCATGAGTGACAACGATACGGCCGATATCCGTGAACTCAACGCCGATGGACTGCAGTTCGTCACCCAGCGCTTTCAGGGCGGTCTCATTGGGCCAACCGGTATCGATGAGCAGGTGACCGTAAACGCCTTTGACCAGGTAGACATTGGTATAACCGAGGGGGTTATTGGGAATAGGGACGAGTAACTGGTAGATGCCTTCAATTATTTTGGTTGCCATTCATTTCCTTTCTTAATCAGTCGTCAGGGCGAGGACTGAAAGGACGCGGCAATCTGAGAAGCCGCATCCAGCGAACACGGTCGTGTTATGAAAACAGCGACCCACCCTGTGTCCCTCCCTGCGGGAGGGATTTGATAGTTAGAGACAAAATTACCTCTTCCAGATTGCCGCGTCACCCGATATTATCGGGGACGGTCGCGCAATGACAGTTGGGTATTACTTCTTCAACGCTCCGAGACCGGCATAGATGGCGTTCTTGCCGAGTTCGTCTTCAATTTTCAGCAAACGGTTGTATTTGGCGGTGCGCTCGCTGCGGCAGGGGGCGCCGGTTTTGATCAAGCCGGTGCCCAGCGCCACTGAAAGATCGGCGATAGTGGTGTCCTCGGTTTCGCCGCTGCGGTGGCTGACGATGGCTTTCCAATTGACATCGTGCGCCATTTGAATGGCATCGATGGTTTCAGTGAGGGTGCCGATCTGATTGAGCTTGATGAGAATGGCGTTGGAGGCCTGGGTTTTGATACCTTTTTCCAGACGGGTGACGTTGGTGACGTACAGGTCATCGCCGACGAGGTGGATTTTCTCCCCGAGTTTTTTAGTCAATAATTCCCAGCCTGCCCAATCGTCTTCCGCCATGCCATCCTCGATGCTGGCGATGGGGTAATCCTTGACCCATTTGACGTAGAAATCTACCATCTCTTTACTGGTCAGGGAAACGCCCTCACGGGTAAGGACGTATTTGCCATTCTCATAATATTCGCTTGAAGCCGGGTCAAGGGCGATAAAGCAGTCAATGCCGGGTTTGTAACCGGCCTTCTCAATGGCGGCGATGATGGCTTCGACGGCGGCTTTGTTCGAAGGCAGGGAGGGCGCGAAACCGCCTTCATCACCCACGTTGGTGTTCATTTTCTGGTCTTTGAGCACTTTTTTCAGGGCTTGATAGACCTCGGCGCCCATTCTCAAACCGTCACGGAAGGTTTTGGCCCCCGCCGGCATGATCATGAATTCCTGTAGATCGGTGGAATCAGCGGCGTGTTTCCCGCCGTTAAGAATGTTCAACATGGGCACAGGGAGAATGTATTTTTTACTATCGTTCAGATAGCGGTAAAGCGGTTTTGGCGCGGCATTGGCGGCGGCGTGCGCAACAGCCAGCGATGTGCCCAGAATGGCATTGGCGCCGAGGCGGGATTTGCCGGCGGTGCCGTCCAGATCGATCATCTTGCGGTCGATTTTAACCTGTTCTGCCGGGTCCATGCCTTTCAGGGCTTTGGCGATTTCCGTGTTGACGTTGTTGACGGCTTTGAGCACTCCCAACCCGTGATAACGCTTCTGATCGCCGTCACGCAATTCCAGCGCTTCGTGGGTGCCGGTGCTGGCGCCGGAGGGCACAGAGGCAGTCCCGATGGCGCCTTCAGAGAGGGTGACGGTGACGTTTACCGTGGGGTTGCCGCGGGAATCCAGGATTTCAGAGGCTTTTATCGTTTTGATGGTCTGCATAAACCTTCCTTTCGTTTTTTGTCATTCCGGCGGAATCCCGACCTATCGGGACGAAGGCATCCAGCATTGAGGAGAGCTAGATTCTTCCCTCATGTCAACGGGGGCAAGCGTCACGGTGTTTTCCAGAATGACAAGAGACGCAATAGGAATTATAGCATTTAGAATCGCGGGTAAACAAAAAGCATTCATGATTACACTTCCGCCGCAGGCGGGCGAGGCAATCTAAAGATGTTTGTATTCTCTCCCGCCGAGGGAGCTATCAGCTTTCAGCGGTCAGCAATCAGAAGCTACTAGCGACTGGCTGCTGGCTTCTAGCTATGGATCCCCGATAAGTTCGGGGATGGGAATAGTATAAAGAGAGGGGTGTAAACCCCTCTCTTTTGTTTAGGATATTACGAGATTCCCGCGCTTCATTGCATTCAGTATCAAAGCCCCCTTTATTCCTCCTGTATCAAGTCCCGATTCATTGAGATTCATACGGGATGGCGATGAAGCCGCGCATACGGGACAGCCTCTCGAGGGAGAAGAGGGACTAGAGCATCTTCTACCTGTGTGATATTTGTCATATTTTACTACAAACTTAGAAAGACTTAATAAACAATAATCAACAATCAAGCCACCCACACACATCGTTGCGAAGACATATAAGGACGATGCAATCCAAACGCGCTTCTATTAGAGAACCCGGATGGAATTAACAGGCGCTTGCCGTGGCGGTAAAGCATGATGCCAGAGTTGAAGCACACAATTGCTTGAAATTGCTTCGTTACTATCGTTCCTCGCAAAGACAATAGGACGTGACAAAGTGGTATTGACTATATTAGAACAAATGTACTAATATAGCAGTCAGCCATCAGACCCCCTCCCCCCATTACTGAAAGCTGGCGCGTTTGCGGTGATTTATGAGTATGCAGGATTTGACGGAAGAACGGATAGATTTACCCCCGGAGTATTGCCTTTACCCGGACATGGGCTGCGAGTTTTCCCCATCTTGTTTGAATTGCTGTTTACCGTTGTGTGTTTACGATGAACCGGGCGGCAAGCAGGCTTTGCACAAACGCCAACGCGGGGCGGAAATGATGCGTTTGCGCCACGGTGAAGGCAAATCCGTAAAAGAACTCGCGGCTATTTTCGGGGTGAGTGTGAGAACGGTGCAAAGGGCATTGAAGGAAAGTAAATAAAGGAGAACGAGATGGCAGAAACGTTTAAACCGGCGGAATTGAACCGGCGGGATACAGAAAGAACCCGGCACTATCGCGAGCTGCTGGAAATATACCAGGGGGCACAATGGCAATCCCGTGAACGCAGCGGCGAAAAACACCTGACTTTCAATTATGCCCGTGTGGTCATCGATAAACTGGCTTCATACCTGATGTCCGGAGTGAAACTGGTGGTAGAGCCCGCCGATAATTCAGACGCGGAGAAAGCCAAAGCCCAGCGCGCGGAGTTGGCGTTCGCCCGTATCTATGATGATAACAACCTGGAGCAGCTCGATTTTGAGACCGAGGTGGATTGCGCGGTGCTGGGTGACGGGGCTTACAAAATCGTTTGGGACGCAATTAGCGGCGGTGTGCGTATTACGGCGCCCGATGTGCAAGGGATATATGTGTGGACGGAAGCCGATGATCTGGCGCGCGCCAAACGCGTGGCAGCCAGGTATGTGCTGGAAGCCAGCGCCGCGGTTGATCTCTATCAGATCAAGCCACGGGGCAAGACCTCTACGATCGTGGAGTTGTGGACAAAGCAGGATTTTGAGCTTTGGGCGGATGATAACCGGATCGAAAAGAAACCGAATCCCTACGGTTTTATCCCTTTCATTGTGTTTCCGAATCTGCGGACACCAAAAAAGAACTGGGGCGTTTCCGATTTGGAGCAAATCATGGAACCGCAGCGTGAATTCAACCGGGCAATGTCCCAGCTTTCCCGTATTTTAGAGCTTTCCGGCAACCCCATAGCGGTGTTGGAGAACGTTGAAACATCGAAAGATATTGCAGTGAAGCCGGGCGCGGTGTGGAACCTGCCGGAAGACGCCAAAGCTTACCTGCTGGATTTACTGCAAGGCGGCGGCGTGCAATTGCACATCGATTACATCAACCTGCTCTACCGGACACTGCACGACGTTTCGGAATCACCGCGGGCGGCTTTCGGGGGTGTGGAAAAGGATTTATCCGGCGTGGCGCTGGAAATAGAGATGCAGCCCTTGCTGCAGAAAGTGAACCGGAAACGCGCCATCCGCACGGCGGTCTACAGCCGGCGCGCCCGCCTGATGTTGAACCTGCTGGAAAAATTTACCGGCGAGGATTTTAGCGGCTGCCGGGTAAGGGTAGCCTGGAATCCGGTCTTGCCGCGGGAC
>JAQTOJ010000179.1 GCA_028713395.1 Dehalococcoidales bacterium
GATCAGGCTTAGATAGGAAAGGTCGAATGCTCCCTGGTGTGTTTTGCCGTCATCGCCGACAATACCGCCCCGGTCTATGGCAAAAACTACCGGCAAATCCTGCAAACAGACGTCGTGGATAATCTGGTCGAAGCTGCGCTGTAAAAAGGTGGAATATATGGCCACGATCGGTAAATAACCCTGCGTTGCCAACCCGGCGGCAAAGGTGACGGCATGCTGTTCGCAAATCCCTACATCGAAAACCCGTTTGGGGAATTCCGCCTGCACGATATTCAAACAATTGCCTTCCGGCATGGCAGGGGTAATGACCACGATTTTTTCGTTCTCGCGGGCGAGTTTCACCGTGGTCTGCGCGAATACATCGCTATAGGTTGCCGTAGTTTTCGTGCCGTTGTTTTTCCCGGAAATGCCGTGGAAGTAAACCGCATCGCCTTCCGCCGGTTGATAACCCTTTCCCTTGGTCGTGATCACATGTATCAAAATGGGGCGCGTGCGGTATTCTTTCGTCCGCTGGAAAGCGGTGAATAGTTCCTTGAAATTGTGCCCATCGATCGGGCCCATGTAAGTAAAACCCAATCCTTCCCACAGCGTCACTGGTTTGATAATGCTTTTTACCCAGTCTTCCATTCTTAATGCCAGATGGTTGACACGGTTGCCCAGCGGCAGGATTTTTAGGATTTTTTGACCTTTTTCCTTGCTTTTCCGGTAACGATGATCGAAACGTATCTTGTCCAGAAAACGCGCTAACCCGCCGACAGTAGGGGAGATGGACATGCCGTTATCGTTGAGCACTACGATCAGGCGGGAACCGAGATGTCCTGCCTGATTTAGCCCTTCGAGTGCCATGCCGCCTGTAATCGCGCCATCGCCGATGACGGCCACGACCTCGTAATTCTCTCCGGCGAGATCGCGAGCGACCGCCATACCCAGCGCGGCGGAAATCGAGGTGCTGGCATGTCCGGCGCCAAACGGATCGTGCGCACTTTCAGTGCGGTTGGTGAAACCGGAAATGCCGCCATGCTGACGTAAGGTATCGAATTCGGCGCGGCGCCCGGTAAGTAGTTTGTGGGTGTAAGCCTGGTGCCCGACATCCCAGATGATTTTATCCTGGGGACTGTTGAAAGCGCGGTGCAAGGCAATGGTCAGTTCAACAACGCCCAGGTTGGAGGCGAGATGTCCGCCTTTCGTAGAAACAACGGAAACCAGCTCCTCTCTAATTTCAGAGGCTAGCTTTTCAAGCTCTGGCAAGGAGAGGTTTTTCAGGTCGCCAGGTTGGTTGATGTTATCCAGTAGTCTGGTCATTGTTTTGCCGATTTCATACTAACAATCAGGATGAAGTCTTGTCAATACAGAGGGAATTACTTCTCTAATGAAGATTTCTTGCGCCGGGTAGCCGTCCCGCTCAAATCGTAAGGCATGGCTTCTTTGATGTTCACCGGTATGATCTGCCCGGTAGCTGTTTCCCCTTTTACGATCACCAGTCCATCGATCTCCGGGGCGTCCCGGTAACTGCGTCCGATAGACACCCCCTGTCCGGCGCCCTCTATCAATACATCCAGTTTCCGTCCGATGAATTCCCGGTTGCGTTCCAACGAAATCTGCTGCTGCCGGGTCATCAGGCGTTGCAGCCGCTCTTCCTTTACTTCATCGGGCACCGTGTCACCGAGCGGCTCGCAAGCTGTCCCTGGTTCTAAAGAAAACTTGAACGCCCCCACTTTATCGAAACGAATCTCACCGATGAAGTCAATTAAAGTCTGGAACTCTTTCTCGGTCTCCCCCGGATATCCCACGATGAAAGTAGTGCGTAACGCCAGATCCGGCATCGCCTGCCGCATTTTCTCCAGCGTTTTATATACCCACTCGATATTCGTGGGTCTGAGCATGCGTTTTAATACTGCGGGATGGGCATGCTGGAGCGGGATATCAAGGTAGTGCAGTATTTGTTTATGTTTTGCCATGACTTCTATCAGTTCATCGGTCACATAACCGGGGTAGGCGTACATAATTCTGATCCAATCTACATTCGGCGCGGCTTCGGTCAATTTACTTAGTAGTAGAGCCAACCCGTTTTTCATGCCCAGGTCATAGCCGTAATCGGTAGTATGCTGGGCGATGAGGATGATTTCGCGGATGCCCCGCTCTTGCAGATAGACAGCTTCCGAGAGAATCAATTCCATTCGGCGGCTGATAGTCGTGCCCTTGATCAAAGGAATGGCGCAAAAAGCACATGGTCGCCCGCAGCCGTCGGCTATTTTAATATAGGCGCTGGCGCCTTGTACCGCCACCCGTAAAGCCCCTTTTTCATCCTTCCCCACCGCGTCCGTTTCCGGTAAATGATAACGGGACTCCGGATGTGTTTTAGTCCGTAGGTTTTCCACCAACTGTACGATGTCCATCCAGCGGCGTGTTCCCATTATTCCGTCAATGCCGCTAACTTGCCCGTTGACCTCAGCGCCATAGCGTTGCGTCAGGCAACCGGCGGCGATCAAAATTTGTCCGGTTTTTTTGGTTCCCGCCAGTTCTTTGAGCACATTGTAGGACTCATCTTTGGCGGTGCCGATAAACCCGCAGGTGTTTACGATAAGCACCTGCGCCCGCTCTGGATTCCCGGTTTGTTTGTATCCGGCGGCGGTCAATAATTGCGCCATCGAGTCCGAATCGACTGTATTCTTGGCGCAGCCCAGTGAGACGATGTGGAATGTCTTGCTCATATATCCTCATCATACCTTATATCATGTTTGGGGGAGAATTGTGCTCAACATTGCGAAATCTGGCTGCTTGTATCTGTGCCCATGTGTTAAGGAGATAGTAGGTGTACAGCTTGGCTTGGGTCTTAAGTGGCTGATTTTTAGGTTAGACTTGAAACAATCGTAAATTTAAGCATACGGTTTATAAGGAAAAGATAAATGAACTGTAAAAGATTAGCTTTAGGGTGAATCAGGTGCATCTTTTGTCCCATCTACCGGTATGGAAAAACCAAACGTGCTGCCGCTGCCTTTTTGGCTTTTGACCCACATTTTTCCGTGATGCAGTTCCACCAGATTTTTGCTTAACGCCAGTCCTAAACCCATGCCGCTCATCTGTCTGGTGGCGGCGCTCAAGCGTTCGTAAGGCTGGAATATCTTGGCTTGGTCCTCAGCGCTTAAGCCCGGTCCGTTGTCTTCCACTTCAACGATAAAGTTGCCAGTCTCTTCCCGTGCCTTTACAATAATTTTGCCGCTCTGGTTGGAATACTTGATGGCGTTGGTGATCAGATTGTAAATAATCTGCCGTATTCTGCCGCCATCCGCCATGATTATCGGCAGGGATGCCGGTAATTCGGTGGTGAGCGTGAGTTTGCGTTTCAGCGCTAAAGGTTCGATTTCCGATACGATTTCTTTGATCAGGTTCATCGGGGAAATCCTGGCGAAATTTGGTTTGAGCATACCGATTTCACCCTTGGAGAGATCGATCAGCTCATCTATCCGTTTGTTCAGGTTTTCGCCCCCTCGGTAGACGTTCTGCGCCATTTTCGACCATGGTTCTTCTTTGAGTTCATTCGCCAGTATCTCGCTGGTGACCAACACGGCGGTTAAGGGCGTCTTGAGTTCATGTACCAGCATTCGCGAGAACTCGATTCTGCTTTTAGCTTCGTTTTCCAGCGCCTGGCGTAGCTTCGTTTCTTTGGCATGTGATGCCAGTAGTTTTTCTTCGGTGGTTTTACGTTGTTCTATCTCCTGGCGGGCTTGCTCCAGGTTCTTGCGTATGTTCCTCGCCAGTAATTCGACCGCGATCGCGGCGATGATTATCACCGCGGCCAGTATAGTAAACTCAGGGAGATCCGGCTTTTCCGGGAATGGTTTGGGTACGAACCAACCATAGTTCTGGCCGAGTGCCAATCCGGCGATGACCGCTATCGATAACCCCACGCAGAACCGGAAGGGTACCTTGTTCAGTGTCAAACCGGCAAAAATAAAAATGATAGGGAATCCGACGATGGCCACATCACGCATCCCCTCTCCGGTGATTGCGAAACTGGTCGTTGTGGTGAGCACACTCAATGTAATAATAAAACTGCCGAGACCCAATTTCCCCGGTTTGATCAGCCAAAACGGAATAATCTGGATAATGAGAGCAATTCCCGCTACCCAGACCGTCCTCCATTCTTTCAGGTATATGGCATTTAATCCGACGATGGCATACAAACCTAACAACACGAAGATGATAACGCGAAGTATGCGGGCGGTCTGGCGGTCTTCTACGTCATTAAGGGA
>JAQTOJ010000180.1 GCA_028713395.1 Dehalococcoidales bacterium
TCATATCCATGTTACCCTGGGATTGTATCATACCGCCATTCTGTTGTTCCATCTGCTTGCGCAGGTCTTCGGCGGTAAATTTCATGGGAGTGACGCACTGCTTGTACCAGGGGCACTCCTTGCATTGTACGATTCTATACGCTTCATTGAGCACATCGCCCATCATAATCCTCCATGAAAGAGCGGCTAATCGAGATAGGGTTCGACGGCGGAGATGATTTCAGTCATATTCGTGAAGGCGCCGATCTTCCCTTCCACTATAATACCAGTCTTGTCGATGATATAGGTAGTCGGCAGGTAATGCGCCTGATAAACGGTGGAAACATAAACATCGGGGTCAAGAATGACATCGAAGGTCAAGCCACGTTTCGAGAGGAATTTGGTCACCGTGCTTTCAGTTTCTCCGGTATTAATAGCTAACACTACCAAGCCCTTGTCTCTTAATGCCTGATAAGCCTGTTGGATCAAAGGCATTTCCTTAACACAATACGGGCAGCTGACTGCCCAAAAATTCACTAATACCACTTTATCCTTAAGTGAACTAAAAAGCAACGTCTGCCCATCGGCGTTGGTGAACTGAAAATCAGGGGCGGGCGAACCTTTGGCGAGAGCCTGCGCCGGATCCTGGCGGTAATCCGTGACCCGGCCAAGGGGCACATCGACCGTGGCATTTTGCGAGCAGCCCGCTAACATAAATAAAATACCGAAGATATTAACGGTCAATACAACTCTGAGCCATTTCATATCAAAACCAAACCTTAGACAAAGTGAGGATGCCGGTGAAAATCAACAAGGCACCGCTTACTAAATATATTACCACCGAATACTTGCGGATTTGTTTCAGGAGGGGCAACAGAAAGTCGAAGGCGATACCGAGGGCAAGGAAAGGCACGGCCACGCCGAGGGAGTAGCAAAGCAGGAGCAGTATTCCCTGCAGGACGGTGTTGGTATTGAGCGCCAGCGCGAGAATACCGCCCAGTATCGGGCCGGCGCAAGGTGTCCAGGCGAAGGCAAAAATCAGGCCGATGACGAAAGAACGCAGGTAGCCGATACGCCCGGTGCGGGCAGCGTTAAAACGGCGTTCGTAGTTCAGCCAGGGGATTTTGATAGCCAGCAGCATGTAGAGGCCGAAGACGATGAGCATAATGCCGGCAATCCGGCGGGTGATTTGTTGCGAGGCGAAGCTGAAACCAGCCCAGCCGACCAGCGCACCCAGAGCCACGAACACAAGGGTTAAACCGGCGACAAAGGCGAGTGAATGCAGGAACAGGGGCAGGTGAAATTTGCGGATTTTTGGTTCCAGGATTTCCGGTCCCGCCAGGCTGCCGAGATAGGCGGGAATCAAAGGCAAGACGCAAGGCGAAAGGAAGGAGAGCAGCCCGCCTCCAACGGCGACGAAAAATGTAATGTTATTTGACATATTGTCTACCGTCTATGATAAAAGAATACTGTCGACCAATCGTTTGATTTCCCAACGACCCTCACTGTGCAAACTGGGACATAGGTGACATTTTAAACCGGGCACCTCCCGATTACAGCTTCCCTAATGATACAACAACTTTGGGAAAACCGAACGTCGCGCTTTGCAGAATCCCGTTTAGTGAGAGTTTTCTAGCGAATGCGTTTGAGTTCGAAGACGACCGGGTTCGCGGGATCGGGGCAGGCGACGACGGCGGTGTCTTCATCTTTCTCCCAGGGAAAGGCGCCGCCAGCCTGCAGGGTGGTGACAAAGGGGAAGATAGTATAGAAAGCCCAGGCGCACATACCGGCGGGCAGGGTATTGCCGATGATGAATTCATCGCCGACTTTTTGCCCGGCTTCGCAGGTGCCCTGCTGGCTGATGACTTTAGCTTTTACCTGATACCATTCTGACATAACAAGCCTCCTGATGAATCTAGGGTTATTTTAGCAGAAAGGCAATCAGCTTTCAGAGGTCAGTTATGAAATAACCAATAATCAAGCAACAATAAACAAGGAAATAACAAGTTTTTAAATCCAAAATATCAAAACAGGGAAGGGGAGAAGAGAAACTGCAGAAAATTCCCTATTGACAAATTCCTGCGAAATGTTATATATTTCTAACAATTAGTAATAATGATATGACAATTGGGGGTGGAGATGGATATTCTTAATTTACTTTCGTTTATTCTAAGTGAAATGGTGGTGTTTTTTGCATTAAGGGAGTTAGGTTTCTGGACAACGACCGTCCAAATTGTGATTACCATTATAGTGGTGATTGCGTCGGTTGTGACGTTGATTTCAGTGATAGTGCGGAAAAAACCGCTTGCCAGAATAACGGCGGATGAAAGGACAGACGCCATATTCAATAAAAGCTCAAGAAATGCGCTATTCATTTTGTCCTTGGGGCTGTTCGTACGTGTATCTATGGCGGGTTCTAACGGTGTAGATGGGCTCTGGCTCATTTATATCATTGGAGCAAGTTTGTTGGTAAACATCGGGTCGCAACTATTCTACTATTACCGGAAAGTGTGAACGGAAACAAAATATGGCAATTATAATTTCAACCAGAATAAAAGAACTCAGAGCGCGCTACAATCTGACGCAGGACGACCTGGCGGACTTGGTGGACGTCACGCGACAGACGATGCTTTACCTGGAAAAAGGGAAATATAATCCCTCATTGATCCTGGCTTACAAGGTGGCAAAGGCGCTGCATTCGACCATCGAGGAAGTGTTT
Source organism: Dehalococcoidales bacterium (assembly GCA_028713395.1). GTDB lineage: Bacteria > Chloroflexota > Dehalococcoidia > Dehalococcoidales > Fen-1064 > JAQTOJ01. Next base: position 2,699 of record JAQTOJ010000180.1, read on the forward strand.
GTTATCGGCGATGACTAAACGGGCAGTGTTCAGGATTCTTTTTCCGCCATTTTACGGGCAACTTCGAGGTCAGCCTGACGGTTAATGTTGAAGAAAGTGGGCAATTCGGGATCGAATTCCCGGCATTCGGCTTCCTCAACATAGAGCACTTTGACATCTTTGAGAAATGATGAAATAGCGCGGTCATTGGAATCAAGATGTTTTTTAATGACCGGCAGGCATTTCTTGGAATAAACGGCGTGTAAAGGCTCGAACAGCTCCGGACCGGAACGGGGCACGACGGCGTCATTGGAGGGTGAAAGAAATACCAGGTGCCGCAGTAGTTCGGTGTTCAGAAACGGCATATCGCAGGCTACCAGAATATTCGTCTCGTTCTGTGATGCTTTCAGACCTGTATAAATTCCGCCCAGCGGGCCGCCATTAACATAAATATCCTCAGCAAATTCCGCCTCGAGATTAGTAGGCAATTCGTGGGGACCTTTGGCGGTGACAATGACAATCTGGTCGATGAGTGGCAGCAAGCGGTCGACGACACGCTCGATAATTGGTTTTCCGCCGATGATTTCCAGGGCTTTATTTCTGCCCAGCCGCAGGTTCTTGCCGCCAGCCAGGATGATACCGGTTGCCGTCATATTTTAAGCCTTCTTTATTGCATTCACTAATTGCCAGGCGATGGTTTCACAGACAATAGTCACGTCTTCCGATTCCAGATATTCGAGGATGTTGGCATCGAGGAGCAGGTTGAGATCGGGGGTGAGTTCCTCGTCGCCCTGCCAGAGGATGAAATTGATGGGCACACGGGGAAAGGCATCGATGATCAAAGAAGCGTCCCCGATTTCACCCTGCCGGGCGCCGAGAGCCTGCCCGGCCTTGTGAAGCGAGGGGGCGTCTTTGCCGAATTTATCGAGCAGGGGCTGGATGGTGCGTTTGAGAAAGGTGGGGTAGTAGACCAGCCCACCGGGCAGGTCACGGAAGGTAATCTGCTTGCCGGTCAATGGCGCGCCGCTGGCGCGGATGAAGTAATGGAGAATGAGGATTTTATCCCGCATGCCGACCGGCGATTGGTCGAGCAGGAGGTTGACTTCGCCGGATTTGGGGTCGAGGCGGTAATCCCGGTTCAAATATTTGATCCTTACTGTGCCGTCGGGTTGTAACTGCGCGCCGCTGTTAGCGCACTGTTTTTGAATATCGGCGTGCCGCATTTTTTCCCGGGCAATGCCCAGGGCATTATCCAGGTTGTAGACGGGTTTATCTTTAGGCGTTTGGTAGACCATGTATTTGATGCTCTGTTCTAAATATTTATTGTTTACCGTTGGTGGAGACTTGAAGGTTGGAACTATTCTATTCCAAATCCCTCCTGACCTCCCTTTACCTAAAGGGAGGGAAAAATCCATGGTGAATATTCACTTATATTATCAATACTCTTGACGTTTCTGCACTTGCGCGGGGATCGATGGTAAATAACTAAAATGGCTGTTGTACTTGAAATTATATCTCATTTTCCAATAGCCATTAATTAATTTATCAGAAATATTTAGTCTAGCCATGAATGGG
>JAQTOJ010000181.1 GCA_028713395.1 Dehalococcoidales bacterium
GAAAGAGCTTTGGCACTTGGCGGCAGAATGGGCGGACACCTGGTGCAGGGACACATCGACGGCATCGGGAAGATTACCGCCATCCGGGAAGCCGGTGAGGAATACCTGGTACGCATCGAGGCATCGCGCGAAATCCTGCGCTACATTGTGAACAAGGGTTTTATCGCCATCGACGGCATCAGCCTGACGGTGGTGGAAAGAAAAGAAACCGATTTTGAAATATCCCTGATCAAACACACCCGGAGCATTACCACCTTTACCAGACGGCGTAGCGGCGATAGTGTGAATCTGGAAGTAGATATCATCGCCAAATATGTCGAAGCCCTTGCCCAGCCGGCAAATAAAACCGTGAACGCGGAATTCCTCCGTGAACACGGCTTTCTGGTAAAATAGTCTTAAGATAAATTTAGGAAGTGGTATTATGCCTTTGACACCGATCCCCGAAATCGTAAAAGACATCAAAGCCGGCAAGTTCATTATACTGGTGGATGATGAAGACCGCGAAAACGAGGGCGACCTGATCATCGCCGCGGAAAAAATCACGCCGGAAGCCGTTAATTTTATGTCTAAACACGGGCGTGGCTTGATCTGTATGCCGACTAACGGACAGCGGCTGGACGAATTGAAAATTCCCATGATGGTCGGGGAAAATACGGCGCGTCACGGCACGGCTTTTACCGTATCCGTCGAGGCGAAACGGCGCGGCGTCACCACGGGCATTTCCGCCTATGACCGCGCCGAAACTATCAAGGCGATAATCGATCCCGCTACCAAACCGGACGACCTGGCAAAACCCGGTCATATGTTCCCTTTGCGCGCCAAGGAAGGCGGCGTGCTGGTACGCGCCGGGCATACGGAAGCCACCGTAGACCTGGCACGGATGGCCGGGTTATACCCGGCCGGTGTGCTGGTGGAAATTATGAATGAAGACGGCACGATGGCACGCATGCCGCAATTGGAACAGGTTTCCAAGAAATTCGGTATCAGGATTGCCAGTATTGCGGATTTGATTGCCTACCGCCGCCGCCATGAAAAACTGGTGCATAAAGTAGCGGAGGCGATGTTGCCCACCAAATACGGTGAATTCAAAGCCATTGCATATAAAAGCGATACGGATACCGATCAGCACCTGGCGTTGGTGATGGGCGATTTAACCGGCGAAAAACCGGTGCTGGTGCGTATGCACAGCGAGTGCCTGACAGGGGATGTTTTCGGCAGCGCCCGCTGCGATTGCGGGGAGCAGCTACAGATGGCCATGGAAATGATCGCCAAAGAGAAACGCGGGGCGATCGTGTATTTGCGGCAGGAAGGACGGGGCATCGGCTTCCATAACAAAATCCGGGCTTATGAATTGCAGGATAAGGGCATGGATACGGTTGAAGCTAATATTTCGTTGGGGTTCGCCCCGGATTTAAGGGATTACGGTATCGGCGCGCAAATCATGGCGGATCTGGGGATGCATAAGGTGCGTTTACTGAGTAACAACCCTAAAAAGGTCATCGGGTTGCAGAGTTACGGCATCGAGGTGACGGAAACGGTGCCGATCGTCTGTAAACCTAACCCTCATAACCTGAAATACCTCCAAACCAAGGAAAAGAAAATGGGGCACAAGCTGGGGTTAACGGATAAGAAAACGAAACCGGGGAAAAAGTAGGTGGCGGTTCCCTCATTTTGAGTTAAAGGGAGGTCAGAAGGTATTTGGCGGAGGTACTTGCCTGATTCCCACTGTAATCCCCTTCCGATTCCTAAACTTATACGGAATTCCACATGAAAAGTGACAAACGGTACTACTTGCGATTGGTTGAGGTTGGATGCGGGATGGGCTTATCTTATACAATGATTCACACCCAGCGCTCTATTTTCGGCGCAACTCGATTGGCACAAGAGAGATTGCTTTGGTACTTCGTATCTCGCAATGGGGTGTTGGAGGCGGTGTCATTAGTCCGTATCAAGTCCCGATTCGTCTGCATTGATAATTTACCAAATCCCTCCTGCCCTCTCCCCGATCAGGTCGGGGACAGGCTCTTCAAACTTGAAGGGAGTCGAACAATTAGGTTCACATGGGATGGCGATGAAGTCGCTCATACGGGACAGGCTCTGGCAGGGGAGAAGGAGCACACTGGATCCCAGATCAAGTCGGGGATGGGTATGATGACAGCGGGTTAAAGGACGCGTCATCCTCACTCTGGTCTCTCCCATCGAGGTAGAGAAGACTGAAGGACAAGAGCGGGGTATTTGGCTACAATGGCTTAAGATTGCCGCGTCGCTTCGCTCCTCGCAAAGACGGATACCCACAGGCGGGACGCCTGTGCCACCAAAAACAGAGGAGAAGAAACTGGAGCCCAGATCAAGTTCCGACGGGATGTGCCGCCTGCACCGGGATGACAATGCGAGAACCTAGTGCTGTGACAGTATACATAATGTAACGATTTTTGATATAATAGTGTTTTCAAGGGCGTAAGGAGGATATTATGGGAAAAACTTATGAAGGTATGCTGGTAGGTAAAGGCTTAAAATTTGCCATTGTGGCGGCGCGTTTTAACGAGTTTATCACCGGGAAATTGCTGGAAGGGGCGCAGGACGCCTTACAGCGTCACGGCGTGAACCAGGCAGATGTGGATATCGCCTGGGTGCCCGGTTCCTTTGAAATTCCTCTTGCCGCGCAGAAACTGGCCGCGACTAAAAAGTACGACGCGGTCATCTGTCTTGGAGCAGTGATACGGGGCGCGACGCCTCATTTCGAATATGTGGCCGCGGAAGTCACCAAGGGTATCGCCCACGTGGGATTACAGTACGGCTTGCCGGTGACCTACGGCATTGTCACGGCGGATTCTTTGGAACAGGCGATCGAACGGGCGGGAACCAAGCAAGGTAACCGGGGCTTCGATGCCGCTGTTAACGCCATCGAAACAGCCAACTTGATGAAAGCCATCGCCTAACGGTTTTCGATTCCCGGTTGAGGCAAAGCGAGGGTGCATGAATCCCTATCTTCAAGCCACGCAATTGTGTAATTTCGATACCGCCCCGGAGATACGGAAGACAGCGCTGGAGATTACCGCCGGTATTCAAGAAGACCGGCAAAAAGCGGCCGCGCTGGCGGCGTTCGTAAAAGAGATCAAATATGCCTATGATGAGTGGTACATCACCGCTTCGGAAACACTAGCCCGGAAAGAAGGGATGTGCTCCAGTAAAACCAACCTCATGGTGGCGATGCTGCGCAGTCTCGACATTCCCGCCGGTTACCGTTTATTGAGGATAAGCGCGGAAACCGAGTTGTTCAGATATTTGTTTCACCAGGATCCGGCAATCACCTGGACGAACTATGTCAATCAACAAAACCATGTCATCACCGAGATTCTCTTACAACCGGCAATGTCTCTGGATCTCTCTAAAGACAGCCTCTATGAAAAAGGATTAAGAAAAATCGGCATCCCGCCGGAAATAAAGCTTGATGATGAACATCCCCGTTTGGTGGCTTCGTTCGATGACTGGATGCACGAAAGGTACCTCAAACGTATTAACAGCCAACACCCGATAGTTGACCTTGCGGTGGCCAACCGGCAGCTCGATAGAATCCGCGAAATCGGCGCAGGTTTGTAAATCCGGGGTCAAACACTGACTTTGTAAACGGTATCACCCCGGCGCACGCGGTCGGTAACTTTAATGCCGATCGATTGCCCGGCTCCCGCCTGACTGACTTCGGCGTTATCGATCTGCATGGATTGTACCGTCATCAAAACATCCGTGGTGTGGCCGATGATATGAATCAAATCTCCGGCTTTTAGCGGCGCCGAGAGCTCGACACCCGCGACGACCGGCTTGGCGAAGAACTCGTTGATTTTGCCAATCATTGTTTCCGGCATATTGTCCTCCTTTCCGCGGTTTTTGAGACCAGTATATGCCAACTTGAAAGATATTACAATCCTTTAAGCTTGAAATATACAGTATTCTTTTTTGGATCTGCAGACTCCCAGCGCTCTATTTTCGGCTGCGCAACTCGATTTGCACGAGAGAGATTGCTGCGGTACTTCGTATCTCGTAATGGGGTAGTGGAGGCGGTGTCATCACATTGTATCAAGTTCCGATGCGTCTGCATTGATAATTTACCAAATCCCTCCTGACCTCTCCCCGATCAGGTCGGGGACAGGCTCTTCAAACTTGAAGGGAGGGAACAACTAGATTCACATGGAATGGCGATGAAGATGCGCATATGGGCATATACCCCTCACCTTAGTCCTCTCCAC
>JAQTOJ010000182.1 GCA_028713395.1 Dehalococcoidales bacterium
AGTTATTTTGCCGGCGACCGGAGTTTCCGCTTTCTCCGGCTTTTCAGATTTGACATCCCCGACCAGAGCTTTCCAACGTTCTTCGCCCAGACATTGCCGCGCGGAGGAACACCATTCAATACATGACGGCATTCTTTCTTTAAAAACCATGGCGCCGCATTTCTGGCATTTGACGCGGGTTTCATCAGAGAAAATTTCTACCTCCGCGTTACAGTTGGGGCACTTGTAGAGTTCTACTCTGAGTTTCCTCATATCCTGTCCGGGACACTTGCTGAACATTTTTGCCACCCCCTTTTTAGGATGAGTTTTGATCGATTACAGCTTGATGATAATACGAATCCAGGAGGAAGACTATGATATAGGTCATACAAACGAAATATTTTAAAACAAGCAGCAAATGACGAGAGTAAAAAACAAAGGAAAGGTGGAATGATTACATCATGCCGGTGGCATGAAAAGGCAATTCATGGGGAAGTAAAAATTACGTTTGAGACATGCCCAGGCGCAGGATAGCTATCTACCTCTCCCCTCAAGGGTAAAAATATACTCATCAGGAGTCAGATTTCCGGGGGGCCATCCGCCAGCAAGCGCAGTTTGAGTTCATCCAGAATCAAAATCTTGCCACGCACCGAGCGGGTGATTTTCCGTGTATTGAGCCTACTCATGAAGCGGATGGCAGTCTCCGTGGTAGTGCCGGACATATCAGCGATCTCCTGACGTGTAAATGGCAAAGTATTGCCTAATTTGAACATCAACATCAATAATGTCCGCGCCAAACGCTGTTCGGCACGCTCCCCGGCCAAATCACCCATGCGTCCGGCCGCCATGCGTAGCCGCCCGCTGAGTACATTGACGATGCGCAAAGCAACTTCGGGCCGCCGCGCCAGGAATTTCAAGAATTCATCCCGTTTGATACCCAGCGCAACGCTATCTTCAACTGCCTGCGCGGTGGCAGGATAGGGACGGTTTTCAAAAACAGCTACCTCGCCAAACATCTCGCCCGGATTGAAAAAGGCAACGATAAATTCTTTACCCTGGCTAGAGTGTTTAACAACCTTGACTTTGCCGACAGCCAGGAGGTAGAACCAGTCCGGGGTGTCGCCTTCCCAGAAGAACGCTTCACCCGCTTTTAGCCGCCGTTCCGAACACAAACTACCAATCTCTTCTATTTCCGCTGGTTCCAGCGGAGAAAAGATCAACGATTGCTTGAGGATTGATGTCCGATTCAGTGGCGTCAAACTATCTCCCTGATTTTCTGATTTTTATCTTAAATTACCAGTAACCGGCTGACTGCGACAAAAGTCGCATACTAACCCCGGTGGCTCCTATATATTATAGTCAGAGTCCAGAAAAGGAGCATTAACATGACAAACGAAAATGTACAGAAAATACTGGATGAAATCAGGCCTTCATTACAGGCGGATGGCGGGGATGTGGAGCTGGTGGGAGTAAAAGACGGCACGGTCAGCGTGCGGTTGACCGGGGCTTGCGGTGGTTGCCCCATGTCTACCATGACCTTGAAAATGGGCATCGAACGCGCCCTGAAAGCTAAACTACCAGAGGTCAAGGAAGTCGTTAACGTTTAAGTAAAGGGAATGGTAACTTGAACCGCCTTTTAAGAATCGGGCTTTTTTTGTCACTGGCAACTACGCTGATTTTTAGCGTGGTTTCATGCCGCCAAAAATCAGTCTCCAACTGGGACCAACTGAAACTCATCGAAATCAAACAATATCAGGGTGAAAACCTTTCTTCCGTGGCGGATTTTGTCGAAAACTCGATCAAAGGTCCGCAAATTATCGATATCAACACCTACAAACTAAAAGTGGACGGGCTGGTGAACAACCAGATTGTGTTAACCTACGACGAAGTTCTAAAAAACTACACCAGCGAACAAAGATTGGTGCAACTTAACTGCGTCGAGGGTTGGAGCGTGAAGATACTCTGGGAAGGCGTGCCTTTGAAAGATCTGATCACGCAAGCCAATCCCGCCCCGGACGCGAATACGGTAATTTTTCACTGTGTCGATGGTTATACCACTTCCGAACCACTGAGTTACCTGGTGGATAACGACATCATTATGGCATACAAGGTGAACGGTATCACCTTACCCCCGGAACGCGGCTACCCGTTTATGGTAGTAGCGCAGGAAAAGTGGGGCTATAAGTGGGCAAAATGGGTAACCGAAATAGAGTTTTCCAACAACGCTAACTATAAAGGCTACTGGGAGAGCCGTGGCTTCAGCAATAACGGCGACCTGGATAAAAGCTTTGTCGGACCGTAAACAATTCATTATATTGTGACGTTTAGAGCTCCCGCACGGGCAGGTTAACAGCAGCAAGCTGCTGAAACCCGCCCGTTATTATCAATTAGTACCAACCGCCGCCCACACCTATTGAAAAAGTCCACAAATATTTTATAATGATTGTGATTTTTGTCTTGGCTTATACTCAAGGATAAAGGTAAACTTACTTCGTTTTACCCAGTTTCTGGATGCGGAAAACACTTAACAGTTTGAGGAGAGTAATCATGGTTAGCGAATTAAAAGCGGAACAGGTCAGGTTGAGCTATGCACCGGCTTCGTTAAAATGCAGTTCTACCGAAGAGTTACCGCCTTACGAGGGCATCATCGGGCAGGAACGGGCAATCAGCGCCCTCAATTTCGGCTTGAATATCCAGCGTCCCGGCTTCAATATTTTTGTATCCGGGTTGGCAGGCACGGGTAAAACAACGGTCATCAAGACATTTCTGGAAGCATTGGCAAAAAAGAAGAATGTCCCGGCTGATTGGTGCTACGTTTACAACTTCAAAGACTCTTACTGCCCCAAGGCACTACAGATACAACCCGGCACGGGTTTGACCCTCCAGAAAGATATGAAAAAATTGGTAGACAACATTCGAAGGGTCTTGAAGCAGGCGTTTACCAGCCGGGAATATTCCGGGCGGCGCTCGGAAATTGTTGAAGTACTGAGCCGGAAACGTGAAAAAGCCTTTGAGGATTTTAGTGAACGCGCCAAAGGTAAAGGGTTATTACTTAAAGCCTCGCAGGCAGGCCTTATCTTGATCCCCGCGTCCGGAGATCAGCCGATGACCGACGAGGATTTTGGAAAGATGCCGCCGGATAAAAAAGAAGAACTGGCCAAGCGGCGGGATGAACTGACCCGGGAACTTAAAGACTTGATCATGGAACTCCAGGTGGAGGAAGGCAAGATTGAAAAACAACTGGAGGAATTCGATCACGAGACGGCCGCCAACGCCATAGGGTATATCTTTGAGGAAATGAAATCCAAATATAAAGAAACACTACGGATCACGGACTATCTGAATGACGTGCAAAATGATGTGGTCGAAAATTACAAACAACTGATTATCGAACCTAAAGCCAATGATGCCGATCCGCTGGCGGCTTTACAGGAACTAAGCAGCAAACAAACCATCACGAAATATGAGGTCAATGTCCTCGTAGATAATACCGAGACTAAAGGCGCGCCGGTGATATTGGAACTGAACCCGACCTTTAACAACCTCTTCGGGCGTATTGAAAAAGACGCTCAATTCGGGGCACTATATACAGACTTTACGATGATCAAAAGCGGTTCGCTGCACCGCGCCAACGGCGGCTATCTGGTAATGCGCATCGAAGACCTGCTCACCAGTTTTCAATCATGGGAAAGTTTGAAGAGAACGCTGCGCGACGGCAATTTAACCATTGAAGATATCGGGGAGAGAATGGGTTTCATGGTAACCAAGAGCCTGCGCCCGGAAGCCATCCCATTAAATGTTAAAATCGTCCTCATCGGCGAACCGCTGTTTTACTACACGCTGATGCAGTACGACCTGGAATTCAATGAGTTGTTCAAGGTCAAAGCAGATTTCGATAGCGTCATGGAGCGCACTGAAAGTAATCTGAAAGATTACGCGGCTGTCATTTGCCGTATCTGTACTTCAGAAAATCTGCGGCATTTGAAAAATGAAGCGCTGGCAAAAGTGCTGGAACACAGCTCCCGTCTCGCCGGCGACCAGGCGAAACTCTCCACCCTTTTTGCCGATATCGCCGATATTATCCGTGAAGCCAATTTCTGGGCTGGAGAAGACACCGCACCTTTGATCGAAGCGAAACATATAACCAAAGCCATCGACCAGAAATTTTACCGCAGCAACCTGATACAGCAGCATATTACCGAAGCCATCAACAAAGGTATCTATAAAATCGATACCGAGAAT
>JAQTOJ010000183.1 GCA_028713395.1 Dehalococcoidales bacterium
CCCCAACATTGAACAGATTCCCCATGCCTCGTTGATCGGGTTCGCTGGGCAGCCGGGTGATTTCAAGGCGACTCTGAAAGTAAAATCACGCTGGGTGATCGAGGCAAAATGTACCGCCTGCGGTCTCTGCGCCTCGGTGTGCCCCGTGGCGAGCGGTGATGAATTCAACCTTTCTCTGAATAAGCGCAAAGCGATATATGTGCGCAATCCCCAGGCCATCCCCAACGTCTACACCATCGACCGCGAAACCTGCACCCGCTGCGGCAAGTGCATGGCAATCTGCCCTACCAAAGCGGTAGTGCTGGATATGCCGGATGAAAACCGTGAACTGAACGTTGGGGCGGTGGTCATTTCCACCGGTTCCGGTGAGTTCGATGCCGCTAAAATGGGGCAATACGGCTACGGCCGTTATCCCAATGTGGTGACCAATATCCAACTGGAACGCCTTTTGTCCAATGCCGGTCCCACCGGCGGTGTATTGATACGTCCCTCAGATAAAAAAACACCGAAGAAAATCGCCATCCTGCAGTGCGTCGGGTCACGGGATACCGAGCGCGGCTACTGCTCCGAGGTCTGCTGTATGTATGCCCTGAAAGAAGGGCAAATGATCCGCGACCGCTACCCGGATGCCGCCGTGACGATTTTCTACATGGATATCCGCGCTTTCGGCAAAGATTACTACCGCTACCATCTGCAGGCTAAGGAAAAGGGTGTCCAATTCGCCCGTTCCCGCGTCTCCCGCATCCGTGAAAATCCGAAAACGCAAAATCTATTCTTGTTAGCGCGCGCCGAGGACGGCCAATCCCTCTCCGCCGAATACGACTTGGTGGTGCTCTCCATTGCGCAGTGTCCTTCGCCCTATATCGCCGACCTGAGCAAAACGCTGCAAGTAAAAACCAACCGGTGGGGCTTCATCGAAACGCCGGATTACCGCGTCACGCGCACCACGCGTGAGGGTATATTTGTCAGCGGTTCGGCCTCCGGGCCTTCGGACATTTCGGAAACGGTGCTGCAATCCAGCGCCGCCGCCGGTGAAGCCGCCGCCGTCCTGGCCCAAAAACAAAAGCTTCGCCTTGAAAAGCCCGCGACCCATGCTCACAAAACGACCCAGGACGAAGCGCCCCGCATCGCCGTGTTCATCTGCAAATGCGGCGAAGAAATCAGTTCCGTAGTAGATGTGCCGACAGTCATAGAATCGGCCAAAAGAATACCCGGTGTCGTTTCCGTCACCGAGACCCCTTTCCCGTGCCTGCCGGATGGCGTCGCGCAGTTGAAAAAAGCGGTCAAAACAGCCAACGCCAACCGCGTGATCCTGGCCGCTTGCACGCCGTACCGCTACCAAAGATTATTCGGTGAGGCGCTGGCGGAAGTGGAAATCATTAACGGTATGTGGCAACTCGTCAATTTCCGTGAGCAGCTTGCCTGGGTCCACAAAAACCATCAAGCCTTGGCCACCCGGAAAGCGGCCACCATGGTCGGTATGGCTGTGGCAAAGCTCAAATCCCAGGAGCCGCTAACGCTCAGTAAAACCAAGATGCACAATGCCGGGTTGGTGATCGGGGGCGGTATCTCCGGCTTGACCGCCGCCCTCTCACTGGCCGAACAGGGTTACGAGGTCAGCCTGGTGGAAAAATCCGGTGAACTGGGCGGGCATACCCGCCGGTTATTTTACGACCTGCACGCAACCGATCCCCAAATTTTTCTCAAAGAAACAATGGCTAAAGTGCAAAATAATCCACTCATCAAGATATACTTGAATGCCGAACTGGCGGGTGCCAGCGGTCACGCCGGTCATTTCCAATCCCAAATCAAAAGCGGCGACGGCGCGGTTAGCGCCATCGTTCACGGGGCGCTCATCATTGCCACCGGCGCGCAGGACTACCAACCCGCCGAATACCTTTACGGCAAAGACGCCCATGTGGTGACGCAGCACGAACTACAACAAAAACTGGCGGAAGGCAAATTGGGTAAACCACGAACGGTAGTGATGATACAATGCGTCGGCTCCCGGAACGAGGCTCATCCTTACTGCAACCGCATCTGCTGTTCGGAGGCCATTATCAATGCCATCAAGATCAAGGAACAAAGCCCGGAAACACAGGTTTTCGTTCTAAACCGCGATATCATGGCATACGGTTTCAAAGAACCTTATTACCTGAAAGCCCGTGAATTGGGTGTGCTCTTCCAGCGCTACGAACCGGAAAAAGAACCCCGGGTCAAGAGTGTTGACAAAGGCATTTCGATTTCATGGAACGACCCGGTGATACCGGGCAGGCTGGAAATCACCGCAGATCTGCTGGTGTTATCCACCGGCTATGTGGCGGCACAGAACCAAACCTTAGCCGGTTTACTGAAACTGGCATTGACCGCCGATGGTTTTTACAAAGAAATGGATACCAAGTTCCGTCCCGTGGATACCGTCAAGGACGGCATCTTCATCACCGGGCTGGCGAATGCCCCCCGCAATCTGTTAGAGAAGGTGGTTGAGGCGCAGGCGGCGGCACAGCGGGCGGCCAACATCCTCTCCCGCTCTGAATTATCCTCCGGCAAAGTGGTCTCCGAGGTGGATAAGCGGCGCTGCAGTTGCTGCGGTCTCTGCGTGGCAGCCTGCCCGTTCGACGCCCGGAGTCTGGATGAGGAAGAAAAAGTGGCGGTGGTCGAAGAAGCTTTGTGCCAGGCCTGCGGTATCTGCGCCACCATCTGTCCCAACAGTGCCGCCAGGGTCAAAACCTCCAAAGACAAACAGATATTCTCCATGATAGAAGCAGGAATATAGGAGGAAATTCTAATATCGAATATCGAAATTCTAAACAAATTACAATTCCCCGATTTTTAGGTTTCTCTGGGTTTATTATTGTTTAGGATTTAGTGCCTAGGATTTAGGATTTTCTATTAAGGAGACTCCCATGGCTGAAACAAAAGAACAATTCGAACCCAGGATCATCGGGTTTATCTGCAACTGGTGCACGGCCGCCGCCGCCGATTTAGCCGGCACCACGCGCGCCCAATACCCGCCTAATCTTCACCCCATCCGGGTGATGTGCAGCGGCACGGTTGACCCCGTTTATTTGATCAAAGCCATGCTCTCCGGGGCGGATGCGGTCATGGTGGGCGGTTGTCATCCCGGTGACTGCCATTACGTCTCCGGCAACTACAAAGCGCGGCGCAAGATCGCGCAATTGAAACAGATTTATAAATCCCTGGGGCTGGATGAAAACCGTATCTGGGCGCGCTGGATCAGCGCCAGCGAAGGCCCCGAATTTGCCAAATTTATCCGGGAAATCACCGAAGAAACCCGCAAGCAGGGACCCAGTAAATTAGGCACGGATTGGGCTCTGTAGGAGACATTTATGACAAAAAGCGCAACTCTCGCCGTCAGTCAAGGCAAAACCCGCCTGGCGGTCAACGGCTTCCTCAAAGACCTCTTCGCCAAAAAGGTCGTCGCTGCCATGCTGGTGCCGCTGGCGCATCCCGCCGGGACAAATGTGGTGCAGGCGCTGGTGACCGATCCGGCTTATCTGGATAACGCCGATGTTTTCGCCCCGGTCATGCCGGTCAACGCCGCCCGCATCGTCCAATCCATTACCCGGCTCACGCCGGTGGATAAGAAAACGGCCGTCGTCATCCGCCCCTGTGAAATGCGGGCTTTTGTGGAACTCGTGAAACTCAAGCAGATACAGACGGAGAACCTGCTGCTTATCGGTATCGATTGCCCCGGCGCGTATTCCGTGAAAAATTATCCCAAATTCGCCGCCGGGAAAAAGACCTCCGATGAATTCGTCAAGAACTATGGCAAATGGGCGGAAGATACGATGCTGCGTGCCGGCTGCCAGATCTGCGAATACCCGTATCCTTTAACCGCCGATATCACCATCGCGGTTTTTGGCGGCGACCCGTCCCAAAACCTGCTGTTGCTGGCAGAAACGCCGAAGGGTGAGGAAACCTTGGTCAAACTCGGTATGAAAATCGATGCCGATAGCGAGACTGCGCAAAAACGGCAGGCTTTCCTGTCCAAATTCACCCCTGAGGTGAAAGAACGGCGTAAGAAATTCTTTGCTAAAACCCGTGAAGAAATCGGTGGTGAAGAGAAGTTGGCGGCGATTTTCGCGCAGTGTATCAAGTGCCAGAACTGCCGCCAGGCCTGCCCCGTCTGTTATTGCCGCGAATGCTTCTTCGTTTCACCCACCTTTGAACTGGAAGCGGATAAATACCTG
>JAQTOJ010000184.1 GCA_028713395.1 Dehalococcoidales bacterium
TGAGTTTTGTCAACTGAGGAAGCACAGTTACCATCCAACGTTTTGCGGTGTAATCTGGCGGAGGTTACCTGGCCCGGCTGTGATTCATACCGCTCATGATCGGCTCGTCAACATAGACATCGCCATTGCGGATCTTAAGATTGAAACCACAAGCAGGATTTGTGCAAACCCAGGCTTTGTAATTGATCGTGGCGCCCTGGCTGCCGAAATCTGATAATGGCACGAGGTCACCGGTTTTACATTTCTGGCACTTGGGGAAATTGGCTTGTTCCACGAAGTCCCTCCTCCCAACCGAATTGATAAATCTTACTAAGTATACACCCAATAATGATGATGTTACAATAGAATTTAGAGGTATTTTCTCACTTTTTACAGGTAAATCGATGATTACGATTATAGATTATAAAGCCGGGAATTTAACCAGTGTCCGCCTCGCCTTCGACGCGCTGGGTGTAGAAACGCAGATCACCGACGCCCCGGAAAAGATACTGGCGGCAGATAAAATTGTGTTTCCGGGTGTCGGGGCGGCAGGGGCGGCCATGCACAATCTGAAAGCCCTCAACTTAATCGAGCCGATCAAAAAGCAGATCAAAGCCGGCGTGCCTTTTCTAGGCATCTGCCTGGGCATGCAGATCCTCTTCAACCGGTCGGCGGAGGATGGCGGTACGGTTTGCCTGGGCATTCTGGATGGCGAAGTCAAACGGTTCGTTGCCCCCTCGAATGACATAAAAATCCCGCAAATGGGCTGGAACAGCGTCAGCCTGAAGCAAAAACACCCGCTGTTCAAAGGCATTGAAAACCACAGCGAGTTTTACTTTGTCCACGGCTACTACCCCATCACCACGGTAACAGAGACGATTTACGGCGTGACCGATTACGCCGGGGTGACTTTCACTTCGATCGTGGGCAGAAACAACCTGCTGGCCATGCAGTTTCACCCGGAAAAATCCGGCAGAATCGGTCTGACGATACTCAATAATTTCAGTAAATGGGACGGCAAATGTTAACCAAGCGCGTCATTCCCTGTCTGGATGTCAAGAACAAAAAAGTGACCAAAGGCGTCCGCTTCCAGAATAATGTGGAACTGGGCGACCCGGTGGAAATGGCATTGGGTTACAGCCGTGACGGCGCCGATGAGCTGGTTTTTTACGATATCACCGCTTCCGCCGAAGGACGGCCTATCGACATCGAAATGGTGAAAGCAGTGGCGCGCGCCATCCGCATTCCGTTCGCCGTGGGCGGCGGCATCGCCACGCTGGAAGACATGTACCGGGTTTTGCTGGCGGGGGCGGAGAAGATATCCGTCAACTCTCTGGCCGTGACCAACTCTTCAATTATTTCTGAAGGCAGCAAGGCTTTCGGGGCGCAGTGCATCGTGCTTGGCATGGATCCGGTGAAAACTGCCGACCGCAAGAAATTCCCCAGCGGCTATGAGATTACCGTCAAAGGCTTCCGGCAACGCACGGGCATCGATGCGCTGGAGTGGGCGAAACGGGCGGAATCACTGGGCGTGGGAGAAATTGTAGTCAATTCGGTGGATGCCGACGGCATGCAAACCGGTTTCAATCTGGAACTCACGGCTTTGATTTCCACGAGCGTGAATATCCCGGTAGTGGCCTCCGGCGGCGCCGGTGTGCCGCAGCACCTGGTAGAGGTCTTTACTCAAGGCAAGGCGGATGCGGCCATTATCGCCAGCATGGTGCATACGGGTAAATATACGATCCGGCAGATTAAAGATGAAATGGTGGCGGCCAAGATACCCACCCGGGAAAAGTGGTAGGTAATCCCTTCCAACACTCCTCTCCCTTTAGAAAAAGCCTGTCCCGTATGAGCGACTTCATCGCCATCCCGTATGAATCTCAATGGATCGGGACTTGATACGGGAGGAGATACAGAGGGAATTGACACAAAAACACCGCTGGATCCCGTGTCGCAGCACGGGATGGGAAATTGGGGGGAATTGTCATTCTGGAGGAGTCCACCTCAGGCAGACGACGAAGAATCTCTGGGCGTGGGAGGCTGTTGGTACTTTTCAATCCCTCCCTCTTTCAGAAAGTCCCGATTCATGACCTTCATACGGGATTCCGTACGCGTCGGAAAGGGATTAAGGGAGATTTAGTGAACAGATATTCTTACAAATCCCTCTATGTCTCCCTTTAGTTAAAGGGAGAGTTGTTAAGATAACCTTGAAGTCTTCATCACCGTATAAATCGGACCCGTTGGCGTCAACTGGCTCTTGATCAAATGCACTCCTGTCACCTTTACCGCCAAAGCTGAGGTAAAGCTCGTCGCTGCCAGCAGTTTGCCCAAGCGCTGACGGTCGAAATCCGGGGCCTCGATGCGCACTCTGGCCAGCGTCAGGTGCGGGGTATACGGTTTCTTCTCGCGCGGAAAGCCCAGCATCTCCATGTTGATATCGATGTTTTTCTGCAGGGCATTCAGCTTGTCCATCTCGCCGTTGACACCCACCCAGATCAGTTCCGGGCGGTTCAGGTTGGGGAAAGCCCCCGTGCCGCTCACTCCCAACTGGAACGGATGACTCTGCTGCGCGGCGTCCTCCATGGATTGCTCGATATCCGGTATCAGTTCCTGTGAGACTTCCCCCAGGAATTTGAGCGTGATGTGGATGCCTTTGGGGTCTACCCAACTCATGAAATTTAAACTACGGTTTTTAAGCGAGTGAATGAGCCCGGCAAGTTCGTTTTTGACCTCAACCGGCAGTTCGATGGCAATGAAGCAGCGGACTAAAGGCATGTATTTTCCTTCAACCTGTCACCCATAAACACCGGATTTTTAGCATTTCATACGTACACTAGAATCGAAAGAGTCAGAATCATTCGTATTTTTTTCGCAATTCGTGATACAACTTAGAGTTTTTTTTCCATTTGGTTTGACCAAATTGGCTGGACATCCGGAAAGTAAATCTGAAACGTTTACTGTCACGACACGCCTCTTGTACTTTTGGAAAATAATCTTTGAAATGATATTGCAGTAAATGCTCCAATAAACAAGTTGCAATAGCCATCCGTAAATCCTCGTTTGGATGCACACCCCATTTACGAATAAAATACCACACTTCTTTTGGATTAGTCTCAATAAACTCTCCAACTTTGATAATTGCCTGCCAACGAGGGTCGATTTCACCTTCAGGAGCTGGAACTCCCGGTAAAATTTGTTCAGCTTTTTTTATAGCCTGATCAACTGTTTTCATATTTATAATGATATTAGCTTGGCTCTAGTGTCACAAAGTAGTGAACTGGTACGAAATCACCCTCATTTCATTCCCCCAACAACCTCGTCGCGTTCCCACCCAAAATTGCTTTACTGGTTGCTGGCGGTAAACGAAGATTCTCTATTTCCCTAAAATAACGCCCGGCTCCAAGTAGCGGGTAATCCGTGCCGAAAAGTATTTTATCCTCACCAACCAACTCCATGACCAGACGGTAAATTTCCGGTGAATAAAGGAACGGTGAGGCGGCAGTATCGAAGTAGACGTTTTTCAGCTCGATTTTAACCTCCGGCATCAGGGCGTAAAACGGCAGCCCGCCTCCCCAGTGCGCACAAACTATTTTCAGTTCCGGGAACGCTCTTATTATGTCAAGCAATATATCGGGGGTAGCGGTGCCTTTACCGGGATAAACATGCCCCACCGGCTCGGATGAGTGGGTTAGCAAAATCGCCCGGTATTTTTCTGCCAGTTCGGCAATGGGTTTGAGTATTTCCAGCCGGTTTTTGGCGGGTACCAAATCCGGGCGGATTTCCCCAATGCCGCAGGCGCCGGCCTTCAAGCAACGCTCCAGTTCGTTGAGCGATTTATCACTACTCTTCAATGGCACCGTGCAAAAACCGATCAGCCGCTTGGGATAACGCGCCACCGCTTCCATAATGTAGCTATTGGTCTCGATACACAAATCCAGCGTGCGCCAACCATAAGACAGCGCCACCGATTTCTCAACGCCGCTCTTGTCCATGGCCGCCATCAGGTCTTCCGCCGTGGCCAGTTTGGCCTTGGGGTCGCGGTAAATCGCCGCAAAGCTGGTGTCTCGCAGTGCGTAGCGCTCCCGGTTTTGCTTCACACGGAGAGGCACGATATGAGTGTGAAAATCAATGATCATTTGCCCCAGATTATAACACAAGAGATAGAAAATAATGCAATACTAACAACACTGTTTCAGACAGATAATTTGGGATATGTTCGAGTTGTCGGTG
>JAQTOJ010000185.1 GCA_028713395.1 Dehalococcoidales bacterium
GTTCAGCCGGATAATCCAGGTGATTCCCCGCGTTTCACTCAAAGCGATGCTATTCTTCTCCAACACCATTCGACGCATGCGGTACGTCCCGCATTTACCGGGACGGGAATCCATAGGTGGGGAAGTAGTGGGGTCTAAATGCTAACCGCTGAAAGCTGATTGCTGAACGCTATTAATATCTACCGCTAACTGATTATTGATGCTCGGTTATTGGTTATTATTTTTTTACCGGGTTTTTGAACTCGCAGGGCACTTTCGTCTGGCAGAGACCGCAGCCGGTATTACCAACCAGCCACTCTTCCCGCAGGTGTTTTAGTGCCGCATAGGTATAATCTCGGCACTTGATTTTGTCGTGCCCTTTTTCTGTTATTGCACCCGCCGGGCAACGCTCGACACACCTTTTACAACTGCCATCGGCGTAATAAAGACAATTTGAGAATGCGGTCGAGGCTGAACGGTAACTAGGGGAGAGGGGCATATCGGTCACGACACTACCGCAGCGGTGTGCGATGCCTTTTTCCGTAATAAATCCGTCGGAGAGACTGAATGTCCCCAACCCGGCGGCATAAGCCGCATGCCTCTCCGACCAATTGGAGTACGGTCCTTTTTCGTTGGTGAAGGTTTTAAAGTACGGTTGAATGGCAGGGGCGGTTGCCATATACCCTTTTTCATGTAAAATATTTACAACATGAGTCCGTAAAGCGTCGTTGAACTGCTCACCATACCAGCGCGTGTTTGCCCAGAGACGGCTGGGAGCCTCTTTCTGCAAGCGGTTGGATTGGCGTGTTTTGGCGGCAATCGGGAGAATCCAAGTGATAATCGATAATTTAGCAGGGAGTTCTTCAGGTTTTTTATTTAACGCTATGGCCAACGCTTCATGAGGGGTAAGATGCGCGGGTGCAATAATGGTTTTATAAGCGGTAAACAAAGGATCTTCCGAGGAAGCAAAACCAATGAGCGGTGCATCGAAAATAGGTTGCTCAGGGTTATCCGGCATCCGGTTGAGCGGGCTGGTCTTTACAAAATCCTTGATCTCGTTCTCGATAAATGCTCTCGCTTCTTTTTGTTTCATACTTGCTCCCCTGAACGTATTGTAGCGGGAACCTTCCGCTGGTTCAAATTCCCGGAAACAACGTACAAAATCGTTACAAAAGTTTTACTTTATCACGTTTAACTTGACTTATTTTTGAGCCTGATGTTTATGCTATAATTTACTCATTCCATTCAGGAGGTCACTATGCCGTTCGATTTAAACTTGTTTCCCCAGACAATAGAGAGGATACGGGCGAAAGCGATCAAAGACAAGAGACTACTCCATAATCCCCCAGAAGATGTACTGGAAAAGCTGACAGAGAAAGAAGATGGTGTTAAACGCACCAAGTACGGCAGTTTAGTGGCTTACGGAGAACCGACTTCCCGCGCCCAGGCTTTCACCAAAAACAGTGTCGATGATAAATTTGGCAAGGCTGAGGAAGACCTGTTAAAACAATGCGAGGAAATCCTTGCTACCAAGAAGTTGATCTCGATCGACCGGACGGTAGGTAATTATAACAGCGGAATCGTTGTCCGCGTTACCGTACCCGAAGAGTTCGCTCATACCGTCTTTGGCGGCGGCAAGCTGTTTGCTCCGGTGAAAGGCGAGGTCAACGTCCCCAATTATGAAATTATCTTTTTCAAAGACGAAAAATTTGAGAGCAATAGGTCCAAGCCCCTCCCGGAAAAGGATATCACTATCCGTTTGGCAATGATGCCGGACGGCAGGGTGATCAAGATTGTACGCAACGGCAACTATATCGGTGAATTCAAGAAGGGTGTCTTTGCCGCCAAGGACTGGGCGGCTAAAACCTATCGTGGCGGTATCTTTCTGCACGCCGGTTGCCGTGAAGATTACCTCCAGTCTGTTCGCGGTGAATACCGTACCACCCGCTCGTTGCTGATCGCGTTGAGTGCTAACGGCAAGACCACCACCTCAAGTAAAATCCTCGCCCGCAAAGGTAAAGAAAAATCCTGGCTGGTACAGGACGACGGCGGTACACTGATGCCGGATGGTTCGTTCCACGGTTTTGAACAGGGTGGCATCTTCGTTAAGACGGAAAATGTTAATCCCGGCGATCAGTTTGAAATTTATTATGGACTGCTGCGACCGGGTACTTTTTGCGAGAATGTCTATGTCACCAAAGAAGGCGATTTTGATTTTTACAACCTGGAAGGAACAGCCAACGGACGTGCCGTGGTTGAGCGGCGAGATTTCCTGCACACCAGCCAGCATATCGACGTCGATCGTGTCGATAATCTGATACTGATCACACGCGGCCCGATCATTCCCGCCATTGCTAAACTGACCATGGCGCAAGCAGTGGCTTTCATGATCCTGGGACAAGCCATGGAATCTTCCGCCGGTGACCCCACGCGAGCCGGATCAATCCGTTCCGAGTTTTTCTACGATCCGTTCGTGGCAGGGGACAAAGCCGCCCATGCCAACCGCCTCTACGATATTCTGAAGGGCTTGCCGAACATGCGGTATTACCTGCTCAATACAGGCGGTATTGGTGAGGGCGAACGCTACCTCGATATCAAGCTCGAACACACCATCGGTATACTGGATTCGCTCTTTAGAGGCGGACTGGAAGATTGGATGGAATCGGTGGGCGGTTTAGAAGTGCCGGCAGCCGTGCGTATGGTTGATGATATTTATTTCCACCCGGAAATCATGTATCCCAGGGCGGTTTTCGATGAGAAGATGGCGGCCTTGAATGAGTTCCGCAAGAAGGCGATAATAGCCGTCGGTCCGAATTTGCATCCAGAGATTAAGAAGGTATTTGTTTAGGTCTGAAAGCACACCGAATAGTAAGGGAGGCGTTCAATGAACGCCTCCCTTTTTTTATATCATTACCATGACTTACGTGAGATTGGTATCTCCTCACCTCCCTGAGATCCTTCGCCTCGCTCCAGGATGACAAAAACGCATGTGACATTACAAAGGGTCTCGGTATTTTCGGGATGGTGATGTTTGGATTCCTCCCCTTTGGAAAAGGAGGCTCTTTCATCCATCGCAGGTGAAGAGGGGGAATTCTATCTTTGCACAGGCGAGACGCCTGTGCCACCGTCTGGGAGGACTCCAACATGACACAATACCATTCTGGACGAGTCTTGATCGTTGTTGCTGACGATGAGGATTTGGGATGTCGGAAATGGAAATGACATAAAAGAAGCATCTCCTCGCCCTTGAGGGGAGAGGACTAAGGTGAGGGTGATGGAATGGAGAGCCTAGTAGGTTCGATGAAAGAATGGGTCTACCCCACCAATATCCTGGCATCCACCGCCACATAACCCTTGCCCATTTCCTGTACCTTGACCGGGTTTAAGTCTAGTTCCTTGATTTCTTTGATGTCCTCGACCATTGCCGAGACACGTAGCAGCAAGTCCTCGATGGCAGGAATATCGCTAGGATTGGAACCCCGCCATCCACTCAATAGCTGGTACGCCTTGACAGAACGCACCATCTCCCTGGCGTCAATGTCCGTTAGAGGATGGATGCGGAAAGCGATGTCTTTGAATAATTCGGTGTAAATGCCTCCTAGTCCGAAAAGGATGAGTGGTCCGAAAGACGGGTCCTGGGTTACTCCGACAATCGTTTCGACGCCGCTGTTGATCATTGGCTGGACTGTTACGCCCTGCATCTCCACCGCCCGTCCAATCTCTTTTAGTCTGCCTTGTATTCGAGTAAACGCCTTTTTAACCTCGTCTGCCGAATCAAGGTTCAATACCACTCCCCCCACCTCGGTTTTATGGGCAATAATTTTTGAAAATAGTTTCACGGCAACCGGATACCCGGCTTTCTCCGCCAGTTCTGCGGCTTTTTCCGGCGAAGTCGCAATCTCTGAAGAAACCGTCTTGATCCCGTAACAATTCAACACCGTGTTTACCTGTTCGGCGTCCAACCAGGACGGCTTGGTTGTTTTCTGTGCCAGGGTTTCGTTTACCACTTGCCGGGCTTTTTCTTTATCAATACCTTGTAACACGGGAGTATTGCCCTGCGGGCGTTTTTGCCAGTCACCGTATTCGCAGGCTTTTTGAATGGCAATGGCAGCTGCCTCCGGGAAAGCATAAGACGGCACATTACCACCTTCATATCTCAGGTCGACAGTCACACCGTGCTGCCCCATG
>JAQTOJ010000186.1 GCA_028713395.1 Dehalococcoidales bacterium
CGTAGCCGAAGGGAGGAACGGCTTGCACCACCATGATTCTGGTTACCGGATTCGGGGGAGAACAACCGGCTAAAATAGTGACCAAAGCAATGGTTATGAATAAAATGATCTGTCTTTTCAAATTTAGCTTCAGGCGTAAACTGGTTCCGCATTCCATCTTAACCCCATTCCCTCAGTCAGATATAATCGGTTTACTTTTTCTTACCAGCACGATATATATGAGGAAACCGACCGGGAAGGAGACAACTGATAAAAATGTCCAAAATAAAGTTGACGGCCAGCCAATTCGCCTTTTACGGGCATCCCTAAAGACAAAAAGATAAACGATCAACAGGATACCAACGAGCACAAACCAGTTGAATACCCAAACCACAAGCGTGGGAATGTGAAGACCGGGCATATGCTCGCTCCTGTCTGTTAAATTGCTATTTGCTGTTATTTTTGATGTAAATTTGTAAAGCTTTGATGGATAAAACCAAAGCATAAATAATCATAATTCCCAGTATGATGCCAAGGATTATCCCCAGCGCGGTCAAAATAGTTGCGAATAATGCCATGTTAGACTCCTTTCTCTTTACCCTGAAAACGATTCCGGAACGTTAATATAAACTGAAATATGCCTGTAACCGATACGATAAGCCCTGGAATAATCAACAAATATATCACGTTATAGATGTTAGAGAATTCCATCCCCAGCCGTGAAGTCGCCCTGATAGCAAAGGGTAAAGCTATGACGATGATTGTTAAGCCGGATATGATTTGCGCTAATGCCAACCTGGTTCTGTCCCTAAATTGGAGATACCCGCAAGCGGCAACTACCAGACCGCAGAATACCAATACTAACTCCAGAACGCTAAATCCGGGAAGGAAGTTAGCCCCCGGAATATCAGGTCTATGCGTTTTGAAATGAGCCAATAGATATGAAAAACACACCGTAGAGACGCCAAATAATACCTGCACAATTGCTGAGACAATATTTTTCATATTATTCTGACCATGACCAGCCATTTTTCTGCTTACAGTCGTACAAGGGAGCAGTAAACAATCCCATTTTAATTTCAGGATTTGTGTTTTTAGATTTCAATTGATGATAATCGAAAGTACCAACCATACCAAATAATAAAAAACCTAGAATTATCAGCATGATTAAAGAGGGAACCCCATGTAATCCTATCGTTTCAGGTAAAGTAGCCACCAAAGCTAGAAGCCCGCATGCAAAAAGCAATATTGAAGGTATTTCATTTTTTTTGAATACGTAAATAGTAAGCACGACAATAATGATAAAATTCAGGATGGTGAAAGAATAAAAGGCATTAAGTCCCCAAATTGGCTTGTTAAGCATAAAACCTAAAAAGGTTGCAGGTGAGAAGCCAAGAAATGGAAAAAGAGATTGAAGAACGGTTAAGAGCGCAAGAACACATCCGGCTATACCGGCGTTCCTGATTCTCTTCTTGGCTTTTGTCAGGTTGTTCACAATTGCATCTCTAGCTTCGATTCATCTTATGTCAGTTTATTACGGCTTTATTGATTCTTATACATCATGTTATTTTGTCATAAATTATAGATAGCTTGCCTTATGTTTGTCAATTGGCGCTATCATGTCCACGCGCCATCCCCCTGAAAAATGTCACACCTCTGTGATGATTCACCGGCGTTTTTTATGACTATTCCATTCGCAGAGGATTAGAATACTGGCAGAAACGGGAGAATTCCTTCTTCCAGATAGTAATGCGCCAAATCACAGGAGAGAAAAATGGTAGAGAAAATCCACATTCTGGGTTTTGCCGGCAGCCTGCGTAAAGGCTCCTACAACCGCGCTTTGTTGCGCGCCGCTCTGGAAGTTGTGCCAGAGGATGCGGAACTGGAGATCTTTGAACTGGACAAGATTCCGCCGTTCAATCAGGATAATGAAACGAATCTGCCTGCCAGTGTCAAGGAATTCAAGGCTAAAATCAAGGCCGCGGACGCCATTCTCATCGCCACGCCGGAAGCCAATTATTCCATTCCGGGCGTGCTGAAAAACGCGATGGATTGGGCTTCCCGCCCGTATGGGGATAACTCCTTTGAAGGCAAACCCGTGGCCATCATGAGCGCATCTACAGGCATGCTGGGCGGCGCCCGCGCGCAGTATCACCTGCGGCAGACATTCGTCTTTCTGAACATGTATCCGGTGAATCGCCCTGAAGTCATGGTGGCTTTCGCCCCTCAGAAGTTCGATGATAAAGGTAAATTGCTGGACGCGAAAACGAAACAATTGATACAGGCTTTACTGCAAAACCTGGTCATCTGGACGCAAAAACTGGAGCATATCGATTTCACCGTGACGAACGGATAAACCTAAAACAGCGGCGGAATGATTACCCGGTTTTGGTCAGGGTCTCAGCTCTTGTTTGGCATCCAGTATATCCGCCCATAGATCGCCGGTCTTTTGCAGTCTTGATGGCAGAGAAGTGAAATTGAAATCGGTGGGGTAAATCTTGCCGAGTTCTTCCCAGCGTAAAGGCGTTGAGATCCCCGCCTCGGGGCCGGGGCGCGGTGAATAGATGGATGCCAGCGTTTTACCGCGCACGTTCTGATTGAAATCGATGAAGATTTTGCCCCGGCGTTTTTCCTGCCGCCATTCCGTGGTGATTTTTTCCGGGTGTTTTTGTTCCAGATATTTGGCAATCGTCTCCGCCGCCGCCCGCACAGCGGTATAATCCAGACGCCGGATAATGGGCACATAAACATGGATGCCCGTCTTGCCGGACGTCTTGACGAAGGCCTTGAGTTTCATCTCATCAAGGATTTCCTTGAGCCACACCGCCACCTCAGCCGTGTGCTTGAAGCCTTCCCGGTTGAGATCCGGTTCTTCCCCGGCGGCCTCGTGCCCGGCGTAAATATAGGGGTCGAGATCGAAAATAATAAAATCCGGCATATCGAGTAACGCCTTGAGATCCTTTTTCCCTTTGATGTCCGGTGATGGGCTAGTGCGTGAAAACCAGGTATGCAGTTCCAGGTCAGCCGCTTGCCCCAGCCAGACCAACGATGCTAAATTATTGCAGATCAGGTATTCACTCCGGACGCCTTCTTCATCACTGATACCGACCTTCTGGATAAATTCCGGCGTGGGATGCGCCCAGTGTCTCTGCCAAAAATGCTCGCCGTTGATGCCATCCGGATAGCGGCTCATGGTCAGCGGCCGGTCTTTGAGGTGCGGCAACAAATAAGGCGAAACCTCGATCAAATACGTCAGAAAATCGCGTTTCGTGTATGCGGCATGAAGCTTGGTCGCCGGCCAGAGCACCTTATCCAGTCTGGTCAAACTGATGGCATTGTTCTCGACATTAATCGTGAAGTCATAAAGAGGATTTTGCATCTGCGCCAGTGTGTTTTTCATTTCATTCCCCTTTGGCATGTTTTTAGGCACGGGTAGAGTCGCCGGATTTACTTCATCCGGGCTTTTATCCTCGCGCAGGCGTAAAAAAACCGGATGCCGCAAACGGTGGTCTTCCGTCCACTCACTGAACTTGACCTCCGCCACTAGTTCCGGCTTCACCCAGGTAGTAGGCGCATTTAACTGCGGGATTTCCGCAAAAGGGCTTTTACTCACCTTAAGCGCGTCCAACCTGTTTCTCAGATCTGCCAGATTGGTCTCGTTGAAACCCGATCCCACATGACCGGCGAAAATTAACTTCCCTTCTTCATTGAAGTTGCCCAGTAACAGAGAGCTCAACGTACCGGCGCGTTCGCCGCTTTTAACGCTATACCCGCCGATAATGAATTCGTCACTCATGGTCGCTTTGATTTTTTGCCAGTCGTCAGAACGTTTGCCGGAGGCGTAAAGGCTATCCAACCGCTTAGCCATCACACCCTCCAATCCGTTCTTTACCGCTGCCCGAAAGACCTGCTCGCCGTTTTTTTCGTAAAAGTCGATCAAACGTACCTGTTCCCCGGACGTCAGGGTCTCCTGCAACAGATTTTTACGGTCTCGCAGCGGTACGGCCCGCAAATCAAAGCCATCCCGGTAAAGGATGTCGAACACATAATAGACGAGCGGGTATTGGGGTATGTCTTCGCTTTTTCTCTGGTAAACCGATTTCATGTAGTTCTGCAAAC